>NZ_JALQCK010000079.1:0-16869 GCF_030464835.1 Paraburkholderia sp. WS6 | reverse complement strand
TCCAGGATCCCGACGTACCGCCGCTTTACATGCATTCACGCACATGGGTAGCGGTGCGTCGACGGAACTGACGCACCGTCCCCCTCTCAAGCTAGCAGACGGCTCGTTTCACTCGCAGGCGGAGCAATGTCCGCCGTGCCGCTGCGTCTGGATGACACCGTGGGCTCATCCAAGCCAGCCCTTGATGGTATCGGCCATGACGTTGGTCGAGATGCCATAGCGATCGTGCAAGGTCGGCAGCGCGCCCGCACCGAGAAACTCATCGGGCAGTGCGATTTGGCGGTACATCGGCGTGACGCCCGCCGTGAGCAGCGTGGTCGCGACCGCTTCGCCAAGCCCACCGATCACCGAGTGATTCTCGGCGACCACCACCAGGCGACCCGTGCGCCGGGCCTCTCGCAAGATCGTCTCAGTGTCGAGCGGCTTGATGGTCGGCACGTGCAACACGCCAACTCCCACGTTGTCCGCTTCCAGCAACTTCGCCACCTCCAGCGAACGCATGGTCATGATGCCCGACGAGATGATCAGCACCTCGGCGCCGTCGCGAAGCAGCTTCGCCTTGCCCAGTTCGAACTGATAGTCGTACTCATCGAGCACGGCCGGAACGTTGCCACGCAGCAGGCGCGCATAGACCGGGCCGTTATGCGCTGCGATCGCGGGCACCATCTGCTCGGTATCGAGCGCGTCGCACGGATCGATAACCGTCATGTTCGGCATCGCGCGCATGAGGGCAAGATCCTCGGCCGCCTGATGGCTCGGTCCGTAGCCGGTCGTGAGGCCCGGCAGCGCGCAGATGATCTTCACGTCGAGGTTGTCCTCGGCGATGGCCTGGTGCATGAAGTCATACGCTCGACGGGTTGCGAATACGGCGTAGGTCGTCACGAACGGCTGGGCGCCTTCATGCGCCATACCGGCGGCCGCGCCCATCAGCAACTGCTCGGCCATGCCCATCTGATAGTAGCGGTCTGGAAACTCCTTTCCGAAGATATGCAGGTCGGTGTACTTGCCGAGGTCAGCCGTCATGCCGATCACGTTCTTCTTCTCCCGGGCCAGTTGGGCCAATGCATGGCCGAACGGCGCGGAACGCGTGACTTGTCCTTCGCCGGCAATAGAAGCGATCATCGCCGAGGTCTTCAGGCGCGGCTTCGCGGTAAGAGTGGTGTCGCTCATGCTTGTCTCCCTGCTTCGAGTGCTGCGAGCGCCAGTTGCCACTCATGGGCATCGACGCGGATGAAATGGTTCTTTTCCCGTTCTTCGAGGAACGGCACGCCGCAGCCCATGCGGGTATCGCAAACGATAATCCGAGGCTGCTCCTTCGGATGATTGCGTGCAGCATCGAAGGCCGCCTTCACTGCGTCAATATCGTTGCCGTCCACGCGCTGCGTGAACCAGCCAAATGCTTCGAGCTTCTCGACGAGCGGCTCGAACGCCATGATCTTCGAGGAGGGACCGTCGGCTTGCTGGTTGTTGACGTCGACCATGGCAATCAGGTTGTCCAGCTTCCAGTGAGCGGCCGACATAAGGCCCTCCCAGATCGCGCCTTCATCGAGTTCGCCGTCGGAGAAGAGCGTGTAGACGAAGGCGTTTGAGCCCTTACGCTTCAGTCCCAGGCAGCGACCCACCGCGATCGTGAGACCGTGGCCGAGCGAGCCGCCGGACATCTCCATGCCGGGCGTGTAGCTCGCCATTCCGGACATGGGCAACCGGCTGTCGTCGCTGCCGTAGGTTTCGAGTTCTTCCGGTGGCAGGAAGCCGGCTTCGAACAGCGCGGCGTAGAGCGCGATCGCATAGTGTCCGTTGGACAGCAGGAAGCGGTCGCGGCCTTCCCAGTCGGGGTTGTCGGGCTGGTAGCGCATCGCGCCGAAGTAGGCAACTGCGAGTACATCGGCGATATCGAGTGCCTGGCCGATATAGCCTTGGCCCTGCACTTCGCCCATCAGCAAGGCGTTTCTGCGAATCCGGTAGGCGCGCTCGGCGAGCGTCACCCCATCTGATGAGGGACTGTTCATGGTGTCTCCTTGATTTAAAAAGTGAGTCTTTGCAGCGAAAGGTGTCAGCGATTGACGGTTTTGGCTGGCACGAGGAAAACAAGCCCGGCACCGATGACGATGGCGACGGAGATAAAGATGAGCCCAGCCGTCGACTTGCCGGTCAGGTCGTTTAACCAACCCACGATGGCCGGCGAGAAGAACCCTGCGAGATTGGCGAAACAGTTCACCGCGGCGATACCCGCTGCGGCGGACATGCCACCGAGGAGCGCGGTCGGCAGCGACCAGAACTGCGACGACGAAGCGAGGATGCCGGCGGCCGCCACGCTGACACACACCAGCGACGCGCCGACTCCGCCCAGCATCGGAAGCGTTGCGAAGCCTGCCGCCGATACGAGCATCGGGATCGCAAGATGCAGACGACGCTCGCGATGGCGGTCAGCGCTTGCACCCACCAGCGGCAGCGCAATGATGGCGCACAGGTACGGGACGGCAGTAAAGACGCCCACCCACAGCGGGTCGGCCACGCCGGACTTGCGGATGATCGTCGGCAGCCAGAACGTCAGCCCATACTGACCGAGCACGACGCAGAAG
This sequence comes from Paraburkholderia sp. WS6, assembly GCF_030464835.1. Lineage (NCBI taxonomy): Bacteria > Pseudomonadati > Pseudomonadota > Betaproteobacteria > Burkholderiales > Burkholderiaceae > Paraburkholderia > Paraburkholderia sp. WS6. The sequence goes on along the minus strand of NZ_JALQCK010000079.1, from coordinate 14,287 downwards.
TAGATGGCAGCCATCAACCACAGACGACGATCGCCGATGAAAGACCTGATCGACACATGGGCGATCTTGTGGGCGTTGTCGTTCGCCACGTTGCGTGCGAGGAGCGCCTTCTCCGGATCAGTGAGCCATTTGGCGGCAGCGATACCGTTGTCGAGGTAGAGCAGGATGGCGACGCCAAGGAGCAACGACGGCAGCGCTTCGAGGATGAACAGCCACTTCCAGCCAGCGAGACCGTGTACGCCCTGGAACGCATGCAGGATGTAACCGGACAGCGGCCCCCCGACAATGCCGGCAAGTGGAATCGCCATGAAGAAGAGGGAGAGCGCCTTGGCGCGCCGCGCAGAAGGAAACCAGTAAGTCAGATACAGGATGACGCCTGGCGCGAACCCTGCCTCGGCCACGCCCAATAGAAAGCGGAGAACATAGAAGGTGGTGGGCGACTTGACGAAGACGAAGCAGGCCGAGATCACCGCCCACGTCAGCATGATGCGAGCGAGCCAGTTTCGTGCGCCCACTTTATGCAACATGAGATTACTCGGTACCTCGAAGAGAAAATAACCGAGGAAGAAAATACCGGCGCCGAAGCCATACACGGTTTCGCTGAATCGCAGGTCGTTGAGCATCTGCAGTTTCGCGAAGCCCACGTTGACACGATCGAGATAAGCGCCCAGGTAGCACAGCATCAGGAACGGTATCAAGCGCCGTCCGACTTTGGCATACGTTTTTGATTCGAAGCTCGCCGGATCGGCGAGCGACGTGACATCGCCCGTCATTGACGGCGCAGTGGCCTTCGTTTTCATGGTTGTCTCCTGCCATATCGCCCCGGGTTTTACCGCCGGGTGCATTGACCCATCCGCCGCAAGCGCGACGGATGTCGTACTTAGTGGATCAACATTCCGCCGTTGACGTCGAGCGTGATGCCGGTGAGGTAGGCCGACAGGTCGCTCGAGAGGAATAGACAGGCATTAGCGACGTCGGCCGCATCGCCGAGTCGGCCGAGTGGAATGCCCTTGATGATGTCGACGCGCATCTCCGTCGTGAGCTTGTCACCGGTGATATCGGTCTGGATCAGGCCCGGTGTGATCGAGTTGACGCGGATGTTGTCCGCCCCGAGTTCACGCGCCATCGCACGAGCGAGACCGAGTACGCCCGCTTTTGCGGCGCTGTAGTGAGGACCGCCGAAGATGCCGCCGCCGCGTTGCGCGGAAACGGATGACATGCAGACGATGCTGCCGCTCTTTTGCTCTCTCATTTGCGGAATGACCGCCTGCGACATGTAGAGCGTACCGCGCAGGTTCACGTCGATGACCGCATCGAAGTTGTCGGCTCCGATGTCCATCGTCTTCAACGGCTGGGTGATACCCGCGTTGTTGATCAATCCGTCGACACGACCGTACTTCTCGATGACCGCTTTGGCGGCAGCCATGCATGCGGCCTTGTCGGTCACATCGCAGGTGAGGCCGAGATGTTCTTCGCCGAGGTCACGCGCGGCACTCTCTGCGTCTTCCTTGCGAAGGTCCAGAATCACCACTCGCGCGCCTTGCGCAGCAAGCGCTTTTGCGGTTGCCTTGCCAATGCCACGCGGCGAGGCTGCGCCGGTTACGATTACCACTTTGCTGTCGAGCAACATATTTGTCTCCATCGATCACGTTAGTTGGTAGACGCAGTTTCAGCGCTTCAACCATCTCGATCAATGCAGTCCGGCTCAACTATTGCTGAAGAATTTTCAGGTGTCGCGGCTGATCTCTTGCTCGACCCAGGCCAAAAATTTGGCCACGCGCGGCAATTCCGCGTTCTGGGAAGGGTAAACGAGGTGATGGGCTCCGACCTCGACCGCATACGCGCGATCGAAGACCGGTACGAGCGAACCTCGTTTCAGATGGACCGATGCGAGCATCGTGCTTTCGAGCGCGATGCCGTGTCCCAATGCCGCGGCCTCGAGCGACATGTACGAGCGGTCGAACGCGAAATCGTACGCCTTGCGCGACACCGCGACGCCGAACTTGCCGAACCATTGCTTCCACTGCACAAGAGGAGTCTCCGAGAAGATCAGGCGCCGCTCGAGCAGATCCTCGGGAGTACGCACCGGGTGTCTTCGCAGGTATTCCTCCGAAGCAAGAGGCGCGATGAACTCGTTGCGTAGCGTTTTGATCTCGCCATCGGTCCAATGAGCGTAGCCATGCCGTACGTCGACGTCATAGAAGCCAGAGGTGAACGACACATCCTCATACGAGCAGGCGAGATTCAACTGAATGTCGCCGTTCGCTTCCTGGAACAAAGCGAGCCGCGGTAGCAGCCACATCAGCCCAAAGCTGGGACTCGAGTGAATGCGAAGAATCTCGACACCCGACTGGCTCGATGCGCGCTCCGTCGCGCGGCTCAGATCGGCGAGCGATCCGGTGACATCCGCCAGATATTGCTGACCCGTTGGCGTCAACACGAGTCCCCGTCCCACTCTTGTGAACAAGGGCCTTCCCACCATGGATTCGAGGTTGGCAATTTGATGGCTGACCGCCGATGGTGTTAACCCCAATTCATCAGCCGCCCGATTGACGCTCTTTGTCCGGGCGACACTTTCAAACGCGACGATGGATTTTAGTGGAGGGATGCGCATTGTTCCTGGGGGCAGAAGTGACGAACCGTCCTGGATCAGGGTGTTCTGCTTCGCTACTGTCAGCGAGGTGGTTCCAGAAATGTCGCGTATCCAGGAGGTAAAGGCAAGCCGGGGTTTGGCCGATAGGCAATCGGTTCACAGGGGGACGAGACGTTGTGCGAATACGAGGGCGAGCCCGGCGACCGAAAGCATCCGGTAGTCGGGAAGTGGCAGATCTCGGGCCGATTGCCGACGTTCAGATTTTCTGACCGTCTGCCGGCTTGTGGCCGACCGTACGCGTTCACTCCCTTCGCCGTAAACCGCCGGTCGAAAACATTCGGCCTGCGCTAGCGGCAGCTTTGTGACGCCATATCTCAGCAGGTCCAACTCCTGAAAGTCGGTGCGAACGGGAACATTGATACCACCACCGCGACAGCGCCGGTCGAAGCGTTCGTGCTCACGAACAGTGGGTTGATGGTCGGCGTGGCGCTCGAAGATACGAAGGTCACCAGGCTGAAGTCACTGTAGTGCCCCAAAACAGGCGGGGCGGTGCCCGCGTGCCGGCCTGGCGTTTTTCGATCCTGCCGGAACGCCATGCACATTCCCACGACATCGCCCTCTTCTTTCGCGGTTTTCGCGTGTCAATACGTCTGGCGGTCTGGAGCACTGGCGCAAGCCTCGCGCGACGATCGTCGCCTGCCCGCGTAGTCGCATCCAAACCGGCGGCAGCCGTTACTCAGGCGCGTACCTGAACTCCGGCAATCCTTTGAGGGACTCCCTAGTCGCATCCTGTAGCCGCATCTGCTTGTCGATGACCTGAAGGCTGCCAAACGGTACTGCGACGAGATGGGTTCCCATCCCGAGAAACCCGCCTACCGAGAGGATGACGTAGGGAACCCGATCGGTTGGGCTGACGATCAGATCGTCTATTGTTCCGATATTGTCCTTGTTGCGGTTATAGACGGGCGATCCGTTGATCCTGGAGGCCCGATATCCCGTCGCCAGCTGGACGACATCAACGCGTTTCGCCGTGATGGATTGTTGCGTTCCCTGAGCCCGCAGTGTTCCCGTGGTCAGGGCCGTTCCGAGCACAGCCACCGATATCAGCGTAATAACCTGTTTCATCGTGCACCCCCGCGGTTCGAAAGCATTCGTTGGTAAAGGCGTCACGCGAGCAACTTGACCCACTAGGTGACGCCTCAAGACCTGTCTGTGCAAACAGACTACGGCTGCTTCTTCAGTTGCTCCTTTGCATCGCCGTACGGTTTCTGATGGCACACTAAGACAGCGACACGCCGTGAGCGGATCATCCAGACAGGAATTCGCGTTCTTATATTCTGCCCAGAAGCAGCAAGATGAGAACGACGACCAGCAGCACACCCAGCGCCCCGCTTGGCATATAGCCCCACGAACGACTGTGCGGCCAGGTCGGCATCGCGCCCATCAACAGGAACGCCAGTACAACTATCAATAGTATGCTCAACATGAGACGACTCCTTTCCGACTCCGTATTACGACGAGCCCATCGCCGCTCTCTCGCCACGTGCCCGGAATCTTCTGGCCTGTCGCGAGTTATCTTCGCAAATTGAATGTGATGCTGACCGGCATCCGCACAACCCGGAAAAGGGCCGTCCTGTAGCCTGAGGCTGGCATTGATTTGCCGCGCAGTCGGTACGGTGGTGGACATCGGGATTTCTTTTTTTCCGCCCGGCGTTCGCGACTGCCGTGTGGCGGGGCTCGGCCGTCTGGGGGCATTGCCGGACTGTCAGTCCGAATGCACCCTGGCCGGCCAGGAATAATGCGCGTTTTATATCGCCTTCAGATCGGGCAACAACCGGTCGAACTCTCGTTTCACCACGCTATAGCACTCGCACACACGCTTTTCGAGTCCCGGTCGATCCAGTACCTCGATGTGGCCATGACCGTAGCGAATCAGCCCCGCGTCCGGGAGTTTCAGCGCCGCTTCCGTCACGCCGGATCTGCGCACGCCAAGCATGTTGGCGATCAGTTCCTGTGTCATCTTCAGCTCGTTTGACGGCAGGCGGTCCATGCTGAGCAGCAGCCAGCGGCACAATTGCTGGTCGATCGAATGATGTCGGTTGCAGACGGCGGTCTGGGCCATCTGTGTGATCAATGCCTGGGTATAGCGCAGCAATAACCGCTGCACCGGGCCAGCGCGATGGAATTCCTCTTTCAGGATGCGCGCATCCAGTCGATACGCCCGTCCTGCGCTTTGCACGACTGCCCGGTTCGGCGTTGTTTCACCGCCCATGAAGAGCGCAATACCGATGATCCCTTCGTTGCCCACAATTGCGATCTCGGCGGACGCGCCGTCCTCCATCACATAGAGCAGCGATACGATGGACGTTGTCGGAAAATAGACATGATCAAGGCGATCGCCAGACTCGTACACGACCTGCCCCAGGGGCATTTCGACCGGTACGAGATGCGGCGCCACGCGCGCCCGCTCTGCTTCCGGCAGAACCGAAAGCAGGTGGTTTTCTTTGGAATGACTTTCGTTTTCCATGTCTCGCTCCCCGACATCCCGTCCAGAAACTGCACCGTTTTCGCAGAATTGTTCTTAACAGTATCAGGCATCAGCAGTAGTTGCATGAATGCGCCAGACGAATGGGGCGAGGACGTCGAACCAGACTAAACCCTGTTTAAATTATAGTTCGCGTGCGCCTGGTGGTCCGTCGCGACGCGCCACCGGCCACGCCTTAACGGGTTCTGCGCGGACAAGTCTGTCAACTGCGAGAAATGCGTCGTCGATTGTGCGTTTGAACATAGACAGATCTCTGTACGTTGTCGTACCGCTTTCTGCCGCGCGTGCGCGTAGCGTGTCTTCTATCGTTGACCAGCGCGGAGAAAATCATGCTTAGACGAACCTTCATCCGGAGCACATCCGGATCGCTTCTGGTGCTCGGCGCAGCGCTCTCAGGTTGCACCACCACCTCTTCTTCCGATGCGAGCCGCAGTCAGCAGATGGACAAGCGCCGCTCCATCGATGCAGGCGTCGACTCGACTCTGACTCGCCTGTACGGTATGGCAAGCGGATCACGCGAACTGGTCGGCAAGGCGCACGGGATACTGACGTTCCCGTCGGTGATCGATGCCGGCTTCGTGGTCGGCGGTCAGTATGGCGAAGGCTCCTTGCGCGTCGGCGGACACACGGTCGGCTACTACAGCACGGCGACCGGTTCGATCGGCTGGCAGATCGGCGCGCAATCGCGCGCAATCGTCTTCCTGTTCATGACCGACGAGTCGCTCAACCGCTTCCGTAGCAGGGACGGATGGTCGGCTGGCGGCGACGCCTCCGTGGCCGTGCTGAAAGTCGGTGCGAACGGCAATCTCGACACTAGCACCGCGACCGGACAGGTCGACGCTTTCGTGTTGACCAACAGTGGCCTGATGGCCGGCGCGTCGCTGGAAGGCACAAAAGTCACGCGGCTCACGTCGCTTTGAAATTGAGGCCGAGGGACGCGCGTGATGTGCGCCCTCGTCGAAACACAGGGTAGAGAAACCATGTTACGAAGCATGCGAGACTTGCACGGAAGCACCGTTAGCGCAGTGGACGGCGACATCGGCTCAGTTAGCCAGGCCTATTTCGACGACGAGTCATGGGGTGTGCGCTACCTGGTGGTCGAAACAGGCAATTGGCTCAATGACCGGCAAGTGCTGGTTTCGCCGTATTCGGTGAAACACACCGATCCCGGATCGAGTGTCGTGCATGTCGGCCTCTCCCGGCAGCAAGTGAGGGACAGCCCAATGCTGGACGCCCACAAGCCGGTATCGCGGCAGCACGAGATCGAGTATCTGCGCTACTACAGCTATCCGACCTATTGGGGCGGCCCAAACCTATGGGGGATGGGCGCCTACCCGGCCTATGACCCAACAGGTGTAGCGCCTGACGCCCTGCCCGATGAGCCACCAGGGCCAACCCTGGATACGAACAAACCGCAACCCGACGTCCATCTGCGTAGCACCGACGAGGTCAAGGGCTACCACCTCAAGACGGCCGACGGCAGCATCGGTCACGTATCGGACTTCATTTACGACGACACCGACTGGGCGATTCGTTACCTGGTCGTAGAGACGCACAACTGGTGGCCCGGTGGCAAGGCCGTGCTCATCGCGATTCACTGGATCGGCGAAGTCGACTGGTTCGATTCAACCGTATCGACGGCATTGACGCGTGACGTCATCAAGAATAGCCCAGCTTATGACGACTCGATGCCGATCGACCGGCGTTACGAGGTCGTGCTGCACCAGTTTTACGACAAGCATGGATATTGGTCGGACGCAGGCGCCGACGAGCCAGTCGCATCGGAATGAACCGCGAGATTTACCAGCAGCGACGACGGCCAATGTGGCTGTCGTTTACTCAGACGGGTGACACCATGGCGGACAGAATCATCTCAAGCACAACACATGACGCTTACATGACAGTCAGAGACCATATTGCCGATGGCTGGGTGGCGAGCGTGTGTGTCGTTCCGAAGGGCGCAGCGAAGAGCAACGAACTCGTCATCAAACTCGACACTTTCTTCGAACGTGAAGATGTCGCATGGAAATCGGCCGAGACGCTTGCACGTGCCGAGCTCAACAACCTGAAATAGCGTGAAGGAGCTGCCCTATCGCCTCAGATACCGCGCTCGCAAGGCTTCGATTTCATCAAGCAGATCAAGTGCGAGCGCGATGCCAGCAGCGTTGATCTCGAGATCCTGCGCGAGATGGCGAGCCTTGCGGGCGCGGCGCAATGAGACGCCGTCGAAGTGCGGGCCATCGTCCTCGCTGACGTATTTCGGCTCAATTGCGCCTTGCTCGATCCATTCAACGAGCTGGACTTCAGAAGCGCCGGACACCCGGCACAATTCGAGTAGCGTGAACTCCACCTGCTCCTCGACGATCAGGCATTCGAGCCACCCAGTGCGCGATTCGTTCATGATGCATCACCTGAAAAGTGCGCGCGCGGATTGAAGCCGCATGCCTGTCGTAGTGTCTCGTAAGCCGCGCGTGCCTGCTCGCTGTCAGCCAGCGGCAGAACGATGTTCAATTGCGCATAGAGATCGCCCGATGTACCGGTCGGGCCGCTCGCGGGGATTCCCTTGCCTTTCAAGCGTAAGCGTCGGCCTCCGCTGGAATCTTTGGGTATGGCTATTTCGACGGCGCCGTCGGGCGTCGGCACGGTAATGCGCGCGCCAAGTGCCGCTTCCCAAGGGGCGACCGGCACGACGATCGTCACATCGCGGCCGTCGACGCGAAAAAGTCCATGCTGGCGCAACGCGATTTCCAGGTACAGGTCTCCAGCGCGCCCCTCGCCGAAACCCGTCCCCCCTTGGCCGGCGAGTCGCAAATGCTGCCCACTGTGCACGCCCTTCGGAATGGAGACGTCAAGCGTCCGCGACTTCAGCACGGCACGGCCGCTCGCATCGAGTACTGGCATCTCCAGCGAAATCGTACGCTGCGCCCCACGATAGGTATCTTCCAGATCGATCACCACTTTGGCATGGTGGTCCTGGCCCGAAGCCGAGTGCGGCACACCGCCATAGGCGTCCTCCATATCTTGGGCGGTTGCGCGATCATGTCTGCCGCCGGCAGCGTGCCGCCCGCGTCTTGTCGAGGCGCGACCACCACCGGCATGTTCACCGCGAAACAGTGCCTCAAAGAATTCGCTGAAGCGTGCATCCTCGGCTCCGCGGTCTTCCCCGCCGCTGAATTCGAAGCCCTCGTCCCACTGCGGCGGCGGCTCGAAGTCCTGACCATTGCGCCACTGGTCGCCCATCCGGTCGTAGGCTGCGCGCTTTTCCGTGTCTTTGAGCACGCTGTACGCCTCGCCGACCTCCTTGAAGCGTGGCTCCGCGTCGTCGAGTTTGCTCAGGTCCGGGTGATATTTGCGAGCGAGCTTGCGATACGTACGCTTGATATCGTCCTGTGTCGCGCTGCGCGGCAATCCCAGCACTTCGTAATAGTCTTTGTATTTCATATCCAAGGCCTATGAGAGAGGCCGCGCTAGAGCGGTAACACTATCGTCGCGGCGAACGGCTATGCCGAGATGATCACCTTCAGCGCGCGCGTGTCAGCAGCACGCTCGAAGGTCCCGTAGGCGTCGAGAATCTGATCGAGCCTGAAGCGGTGTGTAATCAGAAGTCTGGCATCGAGCTTGCGGGCGCGCAACGTATCCATCAGCATCGGTGTACTCACGGTATCGACCAGCCGCGTGGTGATGGTGATGTTTCGGTCCCACAGATGCTCCAGATGAAGATCCACCTTGACGCCATGTACTCCGACGTTCGCAATCGTCCCGCCCGGCGCGATGATAGCCTCGCACAATTCAAAGGTAGCCGGAATGCCGACCGCCTCTATTGCGGTATCGACGCCACGGTCGGCCGTGAGTTTCATGATCGCCTTCACCGCATTGCCATCCGCGTTGTTGATCACCGCGGTCGCACCGAAACGCTTTGCGGTCTCTAGCCGGTTATCGTCCAGATCGACCATGATGATTTCGGCGGGAGAATAGAACCGGGCTGTGAGCAATGCCGCAAGCCCGATCGGCCCGCTGCCGACAATAGCCACGATGCTACCGGGCTGCACCCTCCCATTGAGCACACCGCACTCGAAGCCCGTCGGCAGAATATCGCTCAGCATCACCAGCGCTTCTTCGTCGGCGCCGTCGGGAATCCGGTAAAGACTGGTATCCGCGTGCGGAATCCGCACGAACTCGGCCTGCGTGCCATCGATCCTGTTGCCAAGAATCCAGCCGCCGCTGACACAATGGGAATACATGAGTTTGCGGCAGTACATGCACTTACCGCATGCGCTGATGCAAGAAATCAGGACGCGTTCGCCTGGCTTGAACGCCGTGACGCCTGCTCCGACCTGCTCGATTACGCCGGTACCTTCATGGCCGAGCACGCGGCCGGGCTGACAGGTCGCGACGTCGCCCTTGAGAATGTGCAGGTCCGTGCCGCAAATTGTCGTCTTGCTGATCTTGACGATGGCGTCGGTGGACGCCTCGATCTCGGGTTTGGGCCGTTCTTCAACTGCCTTCTTGCCAGGGCCAAGATAAACGAGTGCTTTCATTGTCGGTAACTCCGGTTGCATTGGATCGGCCCGTACGCAGTGATTCATGTCTGTTCGGGCGATTGAACTGACGCGCGGCTGTCGTCGCTTGAACCCACTCTGCCGTGTCACCCGGAAAAAGTCGGTACGGTGGCAGACCGCATGGCGGCTGAGGGAACCCCTACGTGCGTGGCGTCCCCTGCGTCCCTACGCCAAATAACCGGATCAAGGCTTCATAGTCGACCGGCTTGGTCAGATGATGGTCGAACCCAGCCTCGGCTGATTTGAGGCAATCCGCCGGCAGTCCGTATCCGGTGACGGCCACCAGGATCACATTAGTGGCTCAGCTCGACCCGATGGAGCCGCGCGGACAAGCTTTACCACCGTCCGCTCCGGGAGCGACATGAGACGACCGCGGATAACGCGTCGGCCTTTATCTCGTCGGCCATCACGGAAAGTGGCGGATCGCTGACGCGGTCCGACCATACCGCGCCCCGACGGTGTGACTCCGAAAACGTTGGGAAAGCACCCCAAACCGATGCAGACGTATCCGTTGACTTGCAGCAGACACCTCGTCAACGACCCACAGAATTCGAATTCAGGAAAACAGGTCTGTCAGTCTTCGGCACGCACACTCGACGCAGCCGATGGAAAGTCTTCACGGTGCTCCGCCCATTTCAGGATCGCATCCAGTGCCGGGCACAGGGCCTGCCCCCAATCGGTGAGGCGGTAGTCCACCTTCGGCGGCACCTGGTGATAGACCGTGCGCGTCACAATGCCGTCCTCTTCGAGGCGGCGCAGCTGCTGGGCAAGCATCTTTTGCGTGATGCTGGGGATTAGCCTCTCGAGGTCCGAAAAACGTCGCACCTGACCACCGAAAAGGTGAAACAGGATCACCAGCTTCCAACGTCCTTCCAGCAGCTTGAATGCGGCTTCGACGTCGATCGCGGCAGTCGTGGGAGTGTAGGCTTTTCGGTTGGGCACGGCTTACTTACTTTTTAGTGCGTTCTTGCGATGTGGTAACTATAGCGCCATCATTGGGACATGCAAACGTGACGTTCAGGAAAAGTCCGATGAACATGACCCTGCCCCCGCCACTGGATGCCTATCTGAACGCGGAAACCACCAGCGACACCGCTCCTCTCGCGAACTGCTTCGCTGCTGACGCCGTCGTGCGCGACGAGGGCCGCACTATCGAGGGGCTCGAAGCCATCCAGGCCTGGAAGAAAGACACCAAAGCCAGGTACCAGTACGCCATCGAGCCGCTGGACTTGTCCCAGGATGGCGCCGCCGTGACGATGCGCGCCAGGCTCACGGGCGCCTTCCCCGGCAGCCCGGTCGAGCTGACCTACACGTTTGTTCTGGCCGACGGCAAGATCGCGTCTCTGGAGATTCGCTGATGAGCGCGGCACTTGAACTTCGGGGCCTTCGGGCGCTTGTTACAGGCGGGACCAAAGGCGTCGGTAAATCCGTTGTCGCACACCTTTGCGAGGCGGGAGCGAACGTCCTCGCGACGGCACGTTCGCGTTCCGATGACCTTACCGAAGAAAGGTTCATCGGTGCGGATATCACGACGGCCGAGGGTTGTAAAACCATTGTCGACGCCGTGCTCGAGCGGCTCGGCGGCGTCGATATAATCGTGCATGTGGCGGGTGGATCATCTGCGCCAGCGGGTGGCTTCAGTGTGCTCGACGACGACGAATGGAACAAGGCATTGAGCCTGAACCTGTTCCCGGCAGTACGCATCGATCGCGCGCTGTTGCCCTCGATGGTCGAGCAACGCTCGGGCGTCATCATCCACGTCACGTCGATCCAGCGGCAGTTACCGTTGCCGGAGGCCACGATTGCCTATGCCGCCGCCAAGGCTGCCCTGTCGAACTACAGCAAAGCCTTGTCCAAGGAAGTTAGTCCGAAAGGCGTTCGGGTCGTGCGTGTCTCCCCCGGCTGGGTTGAAACGGATGCCGCCGCGGGTCTCGTTGCTGAGATCGCCCGGCAGAACGGCATCGACACGGACGGCGCTCGCAAGATCATCATGGATTCGCTCGGAGGCATTCCTCTCGGCCGGCCATGCTCTCCCCGGGAGGTGGCAGAACTCATCGGTTTCCTCGTCTCCGCGCGGGCCAGCGCCATCACCGGCACTGAGTACGTCATCGACGGCGGAACTGTTCCGACTGCGTGATCTGAGCCGCTTGTCGGTGGACGTCGACGTGCTTCGGCGCACGCGAAGCGCGTTTCGCAGGTAGCGGTTCCAGTTCAGGCGCCGGCCTTCACGTGGTGTGCCCGCCCAATGAACCTCTGCTTTTCTGCAGCACGGCCACCCGTGGTGGACCGGGCATTATTCAGCGGCGTTGTCGCACCTGGACGTCAGGTCACATAGCAGGTCACCCTTCGTCCGCAATTCGCGATGCCCTGGAATGGCGGACGGGCAAGCTCAGAGCGCGATCAGCGACCGTCTCATGTCGAGCCGGGAGCGGACCCGCGAAAGCTTCCTCTGAATGGCTCAAACTGGCCGGGAGCACGCATTCTCCCCGCAGCCGGAACGCCCGGTGCGCCAGTGCCCGCCTCGCTTTGTGGCGGGTGGGCGCCGCAAAGCGCAAGCGGTTCTTCACTCGTTCGGCCAGAAAAGAGACGGCCCCGTACGTCCGGTGGGCTATCATGCCTGTCCTCTCCGAAGTAGCTCCTTATGATTTCCGTCCGTAATGTCACGCTGCGCCGTGGCGTCAATGTCGTACTCGACGGCGCGTCCGTCACCTTCACCCCCGGCGAAAAGATTGGCCTTGTCGGCCGCAATGGCGCCGGCAAGTCATCCTTCTTCGGCCTTCTCAACGGCACGCTGCACGAAGACGGCGGCGAGTTCTCGATTCCCGCTGCATGGAAGATGGGCCAGGTCGCGCAGGAAATGCCGGAGACCGAGCAGAGTGCGACCGACTTCGTCATCGAGGGTGACACCATCCTGCTGGCAGCGCAGGCCGAAGTAACCGCTGCTGAGGCCAGCGACGATGGCATGCGCATGGCGCACGCCTACATGGCCCTGCACGACGCCGGTGCACACGATGCTCCCGCACGCGCCCAGGCGCTGATCCAAGGCCTGGGCTTCAGTGCTGCCCAGCTTGGCCAGCCGGTCAACAGCTTCTCCGGCGGCTGGCGCATGCGACTGCAGCTGGCGCGAGCGCTCATGTGTCCGTCCGACTTGCTGCTGCTCGACGAACCAACCAATCACCTCGACCTCGACGCGCTGGTCTGGCTGGAAGCGTGGCTCAAGCGCTACGAGGGAACCATGGTCGTGATCAGCCACGACCGCGAATTCCTCGACGCGGTGACGCAGGTGACCGTGCACGTCGACAACGCCAAGCTGGTGCGTTATGGCGGCAACTACAGCAAGTTCGAAGAGATGCGCGCCGAGCAACTGCAGTTGCAGCAGGCCGCGATGGCGAGGCAGGCGGACAAGATCGCCCACCTGCAGAAATTCATCGACCGTTTCAAGGCCAAGGCCTCGAAGGCGAAGCAGGCGCAGAGCCGGGTCAAGGCGCTCGAACGCATGGAGAAGATCGCACCGGTGCTTGCCGACGCGGAGTTCACCTTCGAGTTCAAGGAGCCGCTCAACGTCCCGAACCCGCTATTGTCGATGCTGGACGCGAGCTTCGGCTACCCCGCGCCGACCGACGCAGCGCCGGACACGCCGCCGACGGTCATCGTGCGGGGCATCAACCGCTCCGTGCTGGCCGGGCAGCGCATCGGCATTCTCGGTGCCAACGGCCAGGGCAAGTCGACGCTGGTGAAGACGGTGGCGCACGAGCTGGCGCCGATTGCCGGCGAAATCAGCGAAGGCAAGGGCCTGAACATCGGCTACTTCGCACAGCAGGAACTCGACGTGCTGCGTCCCCTCGACACACCGCTAGAACACATGATCCGCCTTGCGAAGGACACACCGGCGCACCTGCGTGCCCCCGGCCAGAGCGGCACCGAACAATCGCTTCGTACCTTCCTCGGCACCTTCAACTTCAGTGGTGACATGGTCCATCAGGCGGTCGGCACGATGAGCGGCGGCGAAAAGGCGCGGCTCGTGTTGTGCATGATCGTGTGGCAACGCCCCAACCTGCTGCTGCTCGACGAGCCTACCAACCACCTCGACCTGGCCACACGCGAAGCGCTAGGCATGGCACTCAACGAATTCGAAGGCACAGTGATGCTGGTCAGTCACGACCGGTCGCTGCTGCGCGCGGTATGTGACGAGTTCTGGCTCGTTACCAAGGGTGGCGTCGAGCCCTTCGACGGCGATCTGGACGATTACCAGCAGTTCCTGCGCGACGAAGCCCGTCGCATGCGCGAGCAAGCTGCCGGAGAGCAGAAGGTCGTCGCCTGAACACCCCCTGGCAGTTCCAGTTTGGAAGCTGCCAGAGCGCTCGCATCGAGTCGAAGGGCCGGTTAGGGTCGAAGAACGAAACCGCTCGCGCGGTAGGGGGCTCCGGTCAGGCGCCGGTGGTCAGGGAGAGTTCGGTCGCGCGGTTCCGTATGTTGGCGAATGAGGCAATCCGCCTCGTTCTCCAGCAGGAGCCAAATCATGACCTCCTCACAGACAAACGCCAGTCCACTGCGCCAGCGCATGACCGACGACATGCGCATGCGCCAGCT
>NZ_JALQCK010000078.1:0-18141 GCF_030464835.1 Paraburkholderia sp. WS6 | reverse complement strand
TTTCGGCCTCAAAGCTCCGTTGCACGCGCCCCTCCGAGATATTCAGGACCGACTAGCTACGTTAAAGCAATCAAAGCAGGGTTATGCCGGGCTTTGCCTCGGCATGACCAGACGAGCAGACACCAGGAAGACGCTCAGTCTTCGTCTTCGCTCGCCATGAATGCGCGCATGAACACCAGCGCGCCCCAGCCCCACATCGCGTTCGCCGCGAAACCCACCGCGAGGCGCGGCAGCATGTTGCCGCTCGGCCAGATGCCGCGCAACGGATCGACCACAAACACGCTCGCCGCCGTCAACGCAAGGCCGCCGAACACGAAGGCGGGCACCCACGGCGCGCGGCGTCCCGGCGCAACGCGCAACAGCCACGCCATCAGCACAGCCCAGAATGCGCTCCAGATCGCGTTCGCAATAAACTCCGGCAGCCCGAGCGGCAAAAACGGCGCGGTTGAAAAACCGGTAGGGTCGATCAGACCGGCTGCGTGCAGCAGCGCCAGAGTCGATTCATGAAAGAACAGGGAAGCCAGAAAACCGGCGACGAACGGCAGGATGAGTTTTTGCATGCATTGCACCGCGAGAGATCAGGCGGCGTGGTTCACGCGGCCTGCACCGGATTATTGGAAACGTGGCGCCATTATATATAGGGGGGCCCCGCTTCCAGCGTACGTAAGGCGCAACATCCGTATGCTTTAACGTCGGGCTAATCACGAAAGTGGAAAACCTAAGCTAAAAAAAATCGTTCAAAAGCTGGGCCCCGATCCATAGACTGTTTCTCCATGCAGACGGTGTTTGCCGCCGTCGCCCATTTAATCGAGCGCATCACGCGCACGTCTGGTCGAGGGAAGCCGTCGCGATGTCCTGCCTGATGCCGATCTTCAGCCGCTCCATGGCACACACGCGCTTGCGGATGCGCTGTCGGAACTAGTCCGCGCCTCGCCGCAGTTTTTCCGTTCCTTTTTGCGCTTGCATCTCCGGCTTTCGTACCGGATGGATGTGCGCGACCAGCGGCGCGCGGCCGGCGTGTGCACTTTCACTCGACGCACCGTTTCCATTCAATCCAGTTTCGAACAAGCAGGAGCAGCAAATGAATGTGTTCTGGTTCATTCCGACTCACGGCGACAGCCGCTATCTCGGTACGTCCCAAGGCGCACGCGCAGCGGATTACGACTACTTCCAGCAGATCGCCGTCGCCGCCGATACGCTCGGCTACGAGGGCGTGCTGCTGCCGACCGGCCGTTCGTGCGAAGACGCATGGGTCGTCGCGTCGAGCCTGATCGCCGCGACCAAACGTCTGAAGTTTCTGGTGGCGATCCGTCCGGGCATCTCATCGCCGGGTCTGGCGGCGCGCATGGCTGCGACCTTCGACCGTCTGTCGAATGGGCGTCTCTTGATCAACGTCGTGACCGGCGGCGATTCGGCTGAACTGGAAGGCGATGGCGTGTTCGTCGATCACGACACGCGCTATGAAATCACCGACGAATTCCTGCATATCTGGCGCAAGTTGCTGACTGCCGCACATACCAACGACGCGATCGATTTCAACGGCAAGCATCTGATCTCGAAGGGCGGCAAGGCGCTGTATCCGCCGGTGCAGAACCCGCATCCGCCGCTGTGGTTCGGCGGTTCGTCGGCGGCTGCGCACGACATCGCGGGCGATCACATCGACACGTATCTGACGTGGGGCGAACCGCCCGCGGCCGTGGCGAAGAAGATCGCCGACATTCGCGCCCGCGCCGAAGCGCGTGGCCGCAAGATCAAGTTCGGCATTCGCCTGCATGTCATCGTGCGCGAAACCGAAGAAGAAGCATGGGCCGCCGCCGACAAGCTGATCAGCAAGCTCGACGACGAAACCATTTCCCGTGCGCAGGCTTCGTTCTCGAAGATGGATTCCGAAGGACAGCGCCGCATGGCCGCGTTGCACGGCGGCAAGCGCGGTGGACGCGCGGAACTCGAGGTGTATCCGCATCTGTGGGCGGGCGTCGGTCTCGTGCGCGGTGGTGCTGGGACGGCGCTGGTCGGCAATCCCGAGCAGGTGGCCGCGCTGATGAACGAGTACGCGGCGCTCGGTATCGACACGTTCATCCTGTCCGGCTATCCGCATCTCGAAGAGTCGTATCGCTTCGCCGAATTGGTGTTCCCGTTGCTGCCGGGCCATCAAAGCAAGGTCGCGGGCGGTCCGCTGTCGGGGCCGTTCGGCGAGATCGTCGGCAACAACTATCTGCCGAAGGCGGCAAGTTCGAGCTGAGCGCTTGCGCCCGGTTCGGCAATGACGCCCATCGATAAGCAACGAGGACAATCATCATGGCTCAATCCACTGTGAGTGAGGAACGAAGCACACACGAAGGCTCGGGCGCGGCTTTCGGCGCGGGCCTCGTCGGCGCATTGCGCCGCATCGGCGCGCCTCTCGCGCCGTGGCTCGTGCCGCTGGCGATTCTGCTGGCGTGGGAATTCGCCGCGCGCAGCGGCATTCTCTCGACGCGTGTGCTGCCCGAACCGCTCGCGGTCGTGAAGGCCGCGTGGTCGCTGATCCAGTCCGGCGAAATGTGGGCGGACGTGAAGGTCAGCACGTGGCGCGCGGTGTCGGGCTTTACGATCGGCGGCGGCATCGGACTCGTGCTCGGCCTTGCCACGGGTCTCTTCAAACCCGCTGAAATCGCGCTCGATTCGACTGTGCAGATGGTCCGCAACATTCCCGCGCTGGCGATGATCCCGCTGGTGATCCTGTGGTTCGGTATCGAGGAAGAGGCGAAGGTGTTTCTCGTCGCACTGGGTGTGTTTTTCCCGGTCTATGTGAACACGTTTCACGGTATCCGTTCGGTGGATGCCAACCTGATCGAGATGGCGCGCAGTTATGGCGTGAAGGGTTTTTCGCTGTACCGGCATGTGATTTTGCCGGGGGCGTTGCCGTCGATTCTGGTCGGCGTGCGGTTCGCGTTCGGGCTGATGTGGGTCACGCTGATCGTCGCTGAAACCATTTCCGCGCAGTCGGGCATCGGCTACATGACGATGAACGCACGCGAATTCCTGCAAACCGATGTGGTGGTAGTGGGCATCCTGCTGTACGCGGCACTCGGCAAACTTGCCGACGTGCTGGCCAAGAGTCTCGAGCGTGTATCGCTGCGTTGGCATCCTGCCTATCAACGAGGAGCGAAAACATGAGCGCAACGACATTGTCGACCTCGTTCGGCGGCATCGCGGGCAGCGATCTCGAAGCCGAACTGGCGCAACCGCGCACTGTCGATCATGACGCGGATGAGGCTGCCGGCTTCGACCGTGCGGATTCGGCGCACGATCGCCGGCGCGTGGGCGTCGTGCCTTCGGCGACCGGTGCATCGGCGCGCAACGACGCACGCCGCTCTGGCGATTTTTCGGTCGAATTGCGCGGCGTCGGCAAGCAGTACGGCGAGCGCACGGTGCTGTCCGATTTTGATCTGTCGATCGAGCGCGGCAGTTTCGTGGCGATCGTCGGCCGCAGCGGCTGCGGGAAATCGACTTTGCTGCGCCTGGTGGCGGGTCTGGAGAAGGCCACCTCGGGCGTGCTCGAAAAGCGCGCCGAAGACGGCCAGCCACTCGACACGCGCATCATGTTCCAGGACGCGCGGCTTCTGCCCTGGAAGAGCGTGCTGCAAAACGTGATGCTCGGCCTCGGCCGCAGCGCCCGTGAAGACGCGCGTGCCGTGCTCGACGAAGTCGGCTTGCTGGAGCGCGCCAACGACTGGCCCGCGCAGCTCTCCGGCGGTCAGCGTCAGCGTGTGGCACTGGCGCGGGCGCTGGTGCATCGGCCGCAATTGCTGCTGCTGGACGAACCGCTCGGCGCGCTCGACGCGTTGACGCGCATCGAAATGCACGCGCTGATCGAACGGCTGTGGCGCGAACATCAATTTACCGCGCTGCTGGTGACGCATGACGTGCATGAGGCCGTCGCGCTCGGCGACCGGATTCTGCTGATCGAAGAAGGGCGCATCGCGCTCGATCAGCCGGTGCCGCTGGCGCGCCCGCGGGCGCGTGCGTCGGCCGGTTTTGCCGCGCTGGAAGAACATGTGTTGCAACGCGTACTGAAGACGGCGCCGAACGACGACGCGCTGTCCAACCGCGCTTACGACGCACGTGCCGAGGGCCGCCTCACGCGGCCGACAGACGTCCGCTGGGCCGTCTGACATCCCTTGACTGACTGTTTTCAATCGCTTTTCTGGAGTCACTCGACATGAGCATTTCCGCAATCAACGTACGCAATCAGTTCAAAGGCAAGGTCAAGGAAATCATCCGCGGGCCGGTGGTGTCCGAGGTCGATGTGGACACGCCGTTCGGTATCGTCACCTCGGTGATCACCACACGTTCGGTCGACGAACTCGACCTGAAGGTCGGCTCGGAAGTGGTTGCGCTGGTGAAGTCGACGGAGGTGTCGATCGCGCGTCTGTAAGCGCGCGACTGCACTATTCGCATTGCTCGCACCGTCACGCGCGCCGACGCTATTTTGCGTTGGCGCCGCTTCGCTTGATCTCATCCTCCTTTCCGATACCACTTGCCGGTTTGTTGCCGCCACGCATTCGTACGGCACCACGCAACCCGCATGCCTCAACGCGCCCCTGCGTGCCCCCGCAAAACTTGCTACGATGAATTGAGCACCACGACGGAGACGGCCATGTCGAAGTCATTAAGTCCGGAAGCGGTTGAAGCGTTGCGGCGCTTGAACGATGTCGGCGTCGGACAGCCCATGCCGAAGTTTGAGCAATCCGTCACGGCGGAGTTGCTGACGAACGGGCTCGCCGCCGAAGCAAGCGGCGGCGAAGTCGAAATCACCTGTAGCGGCCGGCAGTACCTTTCTGGCGATTGCGACTGATCGTCAGGCGAGGGCGGGCCGGTGCATGCTCCGAGCCGCAACGACGGCCCGGTGGAAAGGCGCGGCCGCCGACATTCAAGGGCACGCAAGACACCAAGGAGGCGATCATGGAGCCGAAAGGCCTCGACATGGGCGACTACCAGGAGCGCTATCAGGACTACGAGATTGAAGTCGCGGTCGAACAGGTGCTCACCGGTGTCAAAGCGCATTTTCGGGTGTTGCGCAACGACGCGGTGGTGGTCGACTGGCGGCTCGTGCATATTGACACGCTATGGTCCACTGAGCATGCCGCGGCCCTGGCGGGCTTCAAGGCGGCGCGGGAAACGATCGATGCTGGCCTCACCACGTAGCCACAAGCGCGCGAGCCGGCGAGCGCATTCAATTAAGCTGACGATCTTTCGACTTGCTGGAGACGGTCGATCCGTTCGGTAACCGGATTCGTTTTTGCGAATCGCCGAACAAGGATATGCGTGGGGCGTGATGAGCCAGTGGCAGGGGCTTGACGCCGCGGTCGCGGCCGTCGTGTAAACGGAACTGGGCGCCGGCATGCATTGCATTCGCGGCGCCCAGTTCGGCTGCCGTCTTGTGAACGGCAACCTTCAACGGCGACAGATTAGTGGCCGAAGAAAACCGATTGCGGGCCCGACGAAGCCGGTGCACGCGTACCCGATTGCGACGACACGTTGTTCACGCCACCGTATGCGTTCGACTCGGCATTAGCGCGTTCGGCCGCGACGGTTTGTGCGCTCTGGCCTTGTTGCGAAGCCGGTGCGCCGACCGACGGACGGTAGAACGGTGCCGGGCCGTAGCCGCTAGCGAATGCGGGAGCGGCGATCGAGGCAGAAACAGCAACCAACAGGGCGGCGATGAGCTTGGTCTTCATGGTGTGACTCCGATAAGTTTCGATTTCATTTCAGGAAGGCGTCGCAGGGGCCGGTGAGGTGTGTCTGCAACGTCGATGGAGGGCAGTGTATACCCCTACTATTGAAAATTTGTACCGATAATCTGAAATTACTATTCTCGGTATTGAAATAATCGGTCGGAGGGTTATGCGACAGGCGTCAGCGGTGGTCTGCCCCCGTCTGTCAAGCGATTTTGGCGATCAAAGACCGGGTTGGGAGGGTTGGTTATCGGTGGTGTTTGCTGGCGTGTCGTGCCTGGATTCGAAGCTTGGATGCCGGCCGACCGGACATTAAGTGCGCTAATTCGTATCGCGCCGCTGCATTATGGCCATAGCGCGCGCCGATACCGCTTGCAGCCGTTGCCCAGACGCAATGTCCGCTTTCGTGCGCGGTTTACGTCCCAAAAAGTACAACTTACATGTTGTGTTTTTTAGTTTTTTGATACAACATTTGTGTTGTATTATTCCTCGTCTTGCTCAACAAGAGGAGGAACATGAAGTACAGCGAGTTTAGGAAGTGGCTGAAGAAACAAGGTGCGACTTTCGAAAAGCACAGGAGCGGCTCAAGTCACTACCGGGTCACGCTCAACGGCAAGACAACCATCTTCCCCGATCACGGCGCCAAGGAAATGGGTACCCATCTCGTCGCGGCGATCAAGAGGCAGCTTGGTATCAAATGAGCAGGAGAGGCTGACGGCCTCTCCCGATACTCGCGGGCTTTGTGTTTTTCTTGAAGCAGTCCCACTGGAGAACCGTAATGTTGTCGTACCCCATCGAGCTGACGCCGGATTCTAATGGCACGCTCCTCGTCACGTTTCCGGACGTGCCTGAAGCGATCACCGTTGGAGAGAACGAAGATGATGCCGATGTGCAAGCCCTCGACGCACTGGAGGCCGCACTTGAGATCTACTTTTCGGAAAAGCGGTTCATTCCTTTGCCGTCGAAGGCAAAGCGTGGCCAGCGAGTCGTAACGCTTCCTGCTCTCGTGACCTCGAAGGTCCTGCTTGCAAACGAAATGCTGCAGCAGAACGTGCGGAAGGCGGAGTTGGCGCGTCGATTGAAGGTCAACCAGGTGCAGGTCGATCGCCTTTTGAATTTCCGTCATTCATCGAAGATCGAGATGGTTGAGTCTGCATTTGCCGTTCTTGGCAGGCGTCTGGAAGTGCGGCTGGTTTGATCCGCTCCTCTTTCCCAATTGAAACCGTCGCGTCGACGAGATTTTTAATTGGGAAGTCGGCCCGACAGAGGGCGCTTCGTGATGTGATAAATCGCGAGGCCAAAACAAAAACGGCGTTGTGATTTCTCACAACGCCGTTTGGTCAAACTTTTTACTGCTTGAATTCTTTGGGGTGGCTGATGGGGCTCGAACCCACGACAACAGGAATCACAATCCTGGACTCTACCAACTGAGCTACAGCCACCACTGACATCTGCTTGACTTGCTAGCAACTCATTGCTGAGAAACTTGGCTCGTCGATGAAGAAACGAGATTATACGAACAAGAATCCCGTTTGCCTAGTCCTTTATTCAAAAATTTCGACGGGCTCACGCAGATGCTGTCTTGCCTCGTCGAAGATGGTCAGATCGCGCGCCGCCAGACGCTTGCTATCGGACAACACGCGACGCCATCCACGTGCACCTGCCTCACCGCGGTAGAGGCCGAGTGCATGACGCGTGATTGAACCAAGGTACGTGCCGCGTGCCATTTCAGCCGCGCAATATTCGATCAGCTTCGCCTCGACCTGCTCGCGCGTGAGCGGCGTATCGGTCGAGCCATAGAAGCGCGCATCGACGTCGGCCAGCACATAAGGGTTGTGATACGCCTCGCGCCCAAGCATCACGCCATCGATATGCTGAAGATGCGTTTCCACCTCATCAAGCGTCTTGATACCACCATTGATGATGATCTCCAGATGCGGGAAGTCGCGCTTAAGCTGATACGCGTAGTCGTACTTGAGCGGCGGAATCTCGCGGTTCTCTTTCGGGCTCAAGCCCTTGAGAATTGCATTGCGTGCGTGCACGACGAATACGTTGCATCCAGCATCCGCGATCGTGCCAACGAAGTCGCGCACAAAGCCATACTCCTCGACCTCATCGACGCCAATCCGGTGCTTGACCGTGACCGGCACGGAGACCGCATCGCGCATCGCCTTCACGCAGTCGGCGACAAGTTGCGGCTCGTTCATCAGGCAGGCCCCGAACGCGCCGCGCTGTACGCGCTCGGACGGGCAGCCGCAGTTCAGATTGATCTCGTCATAGCCCCATTGCTCACCGAGCTTAGCCGAGCGCGCAAGGTCGTCAGGCTCACTGCCGCCTAGTTGCAACGCGACTGGCGCTTCTTCGGGCGTAAACGCCAGATGGCGCGGCACATCGCCGTGCAGTAGCGCGCCGGTGGTGACCATTTCGGTGTAAAGCCACGTATGACGCGATATCACGCGATGCAGCGAGCGGCAGTGGCGATCGGTCCAGTCCATCATCGGCGCGACGGAAACACGGCGCGGACTGGGAGTTTGAGCTGAAGACATGGGGCGGCCGGACGGCATCAATCAAAACCCGATTTTACCGCAAGGCATGAAACTTCCCGTTTGGGCTGGAGACCCGGCAGCGCCGGAGAGCAGGTCAGCCGGCAGCCGCCGCATCAATGCCCATGCCCCCCATTGCCGCCGCTGCTCCACGAACTACCCCCGCCGCCTCCGTGGGAGCCACCGCCGCCGCCATGCCAGCCGCCGCCTCCTCCGTGCCAACCTCCGCCATGCCAACCTCCGCCATGCCACCCGCCGCCGTGCCAGTACCCGCCACCTCCATGGTAGTAACAGCACGGCCCACCCCAACCGCCCCAGATGTCCACCGTGCCGTAAGCCGGTCCATACACCGGTCCATAGGCATATCCGTAGCCGGGGTAATAGGGCTGCGCGTAGGCATAGTCGTATCCTGGCGCGACCACGCACCCGGCGAGACTTCCCGCCACGACCAACATCGCGATTGATGCAATGAGCCTGCTCACGATTTTCTCCCTCGTATGTGAATGAGAAAAACGGCGCACCCGGGAGTTCAGCAGGATTTGTGTCCGCAAATTACGGCCCGGATTTACCACCCGGCTTCCGTTACGCCTGCACCGCAACCCAACGCCATAGCGGCCGCCCGTTACGCCAGCCTTCCAAACTATGACGGATTCATCGCGCTGTAACAGTTGGTTAAATTTTCGCAACGTAACTGTAGGGCGCGCCTGATACTTTCCCGTCAGACAATTTCCTTTTGAATCCAGACCCATACTGGTGCCGACGCTGGACGAAGAAGAACGCATCCCACTTTGCCGGGCCGCCTGATGCAAAGCCTGCAAAAACCTGGTCGTCAATGAAGCACGATACACAGCCTGCGACCGCATCGGCATGGTGCGCCGAAGGCGACGCCTGTGCCGCTCGCGGCGACCTCCAGGCCGCACTCCAATGTTTCGAAACAGCGCGCGCACACGATCCTGTCGACGCCGTCGCCCTTGAGCGTCTCGCCGCGACGCTCGCCGCGCTGAGCCGTTTTCCCGAAGCCGTTGTCCGCTATCACGAAGGGATCGGGCTCGATTCGCGGAACACCGATTTGCGTCATGGCCTCGGCTGGTCGCTCGAACAGATGCATCGACTCGAGCAGGCGGTAGACGCGTATCGCGAAGCAGTCCGGCTGAATCCAAAAGCCGACGGCTCATACAACAACATGGGCAACTGCCTGCAGGCACTCGGTCGTTTCGACGAGTCTCACGAAGCCTATCGCCACGCGATCGAGGCCGCTCCGCAGATGCCGCTGTACTACCGCAACTTCGTGCAGTCCAAGCGCCTTTGCGCCGACGATCCGGTGTTCGCCGCGCTCGAGCAACTCGTCGGCGATGCCGCCTCGCTGACACCCGCCAATCAGGCGGAGATTCATTTCGCGTATGGTCAGGCGCTGTCCGATGTGGGCCGCAACGATGCGTCGTTCGATCACTTCCTGAAGGGCAATGCGCTGCACCGTGCCGGCGTGCGCTATGACGAAGCCGCGTCGCTCGGCCTGTTCGCGCATTTGCCTGAGCTCCTGACTTCAGACGTGCTGGCGGCCAAGCATGGTCTGGGCGATGCGTCGGACGCACCAATCTTTATCGTTGGCATGCCACGCTCCGGTTCGACACTGATCGAACAGATTCTCGCGAGTCATCCGCAGGTTTTCGGCGCGGGGGAACGCACGGAGTTCGGCGCGGCGCTGGTTAACTGCATCGGCCGCGATCTCGACGATCCCTTGCGCATCGATATCGAAGCCTTGCAGGGCATCGGCCCCGCGCAATTGCGCACGCTCGGCGCCGACTATTTGCACCGCATACGGACGTCGCTGCCGGAAATGCAAAACGCAACGCCAGGCTACGCACGTTTCACCGACAAATACCCATTCAATTTCATCAACGTCGGGCTGATTCATCTGGCGTTGCCGAATGCGCGCTTCATTCATAGCAGCCGCTCGCCGTTGCAAAGTTGTCTGTCGATTTTTGCGCGAATTTTTCATGACGTGCCGTTCAGCTACGATCTCGGTGAACTGGGCCGGTACTATCGCGCGTACGACGCGTTGATGGTCCATTGGCAACGCGTGTTACCCGAGGGCACGATGATCGAAGTGAAATACGAAGAGCTGATTGAAGATTTCGAAGGGAATGTCCGACGCCTGCTCGCGCATTGCGGACTCGACTGGGATGAGCGCTGTCTGGCGTTTCACCAGACCACGCGGCAGGTGAACACGGCAAGCGCGGCACAGGTGCGCCGTCCGCTCTACAAGACATCGCTGCAGCGCTGGCAGCCGCAGCAGGCGTTGCTGCAACCCTTGTTCGACGGTCTGGGACCGGAGTTGGCGCCCGCTGGCAGCGTCAGCGGGCGCGAGCGGGCGCCTCGGGCAGATGCCGGGGCAGCGGCCAACGGGATGGAGCGGAAATCGTGAGCGCAACGCGTGGAGCCGTCATCTGGATGACCGGTTTGTCCGGCGCCGGTAAATCGACCGTAGCCGAGGCGTTGCATCAGCGTCTGAAAGAAGCCGGACATGCCTCGATCGTGCTCGACGGCGACGTGCTGCGGCGCGGCCTGACCGCGGGCCTCGGCTTCACGCCCGAGGATCGCGCCGAAAATCTGCGGCGGATCGCGCACGTCGCGGCGTTGTTCATGCAACAGGGCTTCATCGCGATTGCCGCGGTGATCTCGCCCGAGCATGAACATCGGCGCATGGCTCGCGAGATCGTCGGCGCCGGTTTCGTCGAAGTGTTCGTGAATGCGCCGCTGACGGTGTGCGAAGCGCGTGATGTCAAAGGCCTCTACGTGCGTGCGCGGCGCGGTGAAATACCCAATTTCACGGGTGTTTCGGGGCCGTACGATGTGCCGCTCGACCCCGATGTCATGATCGAAACCGATCGCGTGTCGATCGAAGAGGCCATAGGCCGCCTGCTTATGCATCTGAGCGCCATGGGTTGCCTGTCGAGGGAAGAAAGCGGGCTCGGCAGACCTCGTCTCGCGAAATAGTCGCCGCGAGGCGTGTGCCTGTATTCGGCCGCGCAAATTTTCCACCCGGCGCGGCGCATTTCGCTATACCTTTTCGCCTACTTGTGGACAGAAGGGGTGATGCGTCGATGCCGACATTGTCGATACGAAAAATAAAGCCGAACGTCGAAACGCTCGTTCTCGCGGCCGATCTGGCCGGCACGGTTGTTTTCGCAATCGAGGGCGCGGTGAGCGCGATGCGCGGCGGTCTCGATCTGCTGGGTGTGATGGTGATCTCGTTTGTCGCGGCGCTCGGCGGTGGGGTGATCCGCGATCTGTTGATCGGCGATTCACCGCCTAACGCGATACGCGACTGGCGTTATCCGGCGTTGACGTTCGTCACCGGTCTGCTCACGTTCATTTTCCATTCGACAGCGCAGCAGTTTCCTGTCGCGCTGATTACCGTGCTTGACGCCGCCGGTCTCGCGCTGTTCGCCGTTGCGGGCGTCGAGAAAGCGTTGTTGTTCGGGATCCGTCCGTTTATCGCGATGCTGATGGGCACCATCACCGGTGTGGGCGGCGGGGTGATCCGCGATGTGCTGATGGCGCGCGTGCCGCTGGTGCTGCATGCCGATATCTATGCGACGGCTGCTTTCGCTGGCGCATTCATTGTGGTGGTTGCGCGGCGTGCCGGCTGGCCGCCGGGCGTCGCGGCTTTAGCAGGCGGTGCGGTGTGCTTCGTCTTGCGCGTGCTGGCCGTCACCTATGGCTGGCATCTGCCGAAGGCGTCGCTCTCAGCGCTTGCGTAACGGCTCGATCAGCGACGACAAACCGTTGTGATCGATCTCGTGCATCAACGCCAACAGACGGCCGATTTCCCCCGGCGGAAAGCCCTGGCTCGCAAACCAGTTCAGATAGTGGCCGGGCAGGTCCGCGATCAGCCGGCCTTTGTATTTTCCGTACGGCATCACGCGCGTGACCAGGAGTTCGAGGTGTTCGGGATTCATCGCAGAGGGGTCGACGGAAAGTTCATTGAGCGAGGTGGTGTGAGCGCCCGCTGAAGCAGCATTTTAGCTGCGCTGCAGGCATCGCGCCGGCATGGTAACGTCAGCGCTTTCCCTTTACACACAACAGGACAGGTTCGATGGAATACCGCAGACTCGGCGACTCGGATGTGAAGGTTAGCCTGATCGGTCTCGGCACCATGACGTGGGGCGAGCAGAATACCGAGCAGGAAGCGCACGCGCAGATCGATTACGCGCTCGATCATGGTGTCAATCTGATCGACGCCGCGGAAATGTACCCGGTGCCGCCCCGTCCCGAGACGCAAGGCTCGACCGAGCGCTATATCGGCACGTGGATCGCGCAACATCGCAGCGCGCGCGAGAAGATCGTGCTGGCCACCAAAATCGCCGGCCCGGCGCGTCAACCGCACAACCCGCGTCATATTCGCGGGGAGGGCAACCAGTTCGACCGCAAGAACCTAACCGAAGCGCTCAACGATAGCCTGAAGCGTCTGCAAACGGACTACGTCGATCTGTATCAGTTGCACTGGCCGGATCGCAGCACGATGACGTTCGGCCGTCCCGCCTATCCGTGGGTCGATGACGCGTATACGGTGCCGATCGAAGAAACGCTGTCGGTGCTCGCTGAATTCGTCAAGGCGGGCAAGATTCGCCATATCGGCGTGTCGAACGAAACGCCCTGGGGTGTCGCGCAGTTTCTGCGCGCGGCGGAAAAGCTCGGCTTGCCGCACATCGTCAGTATCCAGAATCCGTATAGCCTGTTGAACCGCACGTACGAAGTGGGTCTGTCCGAGTATGCGCATCGCGACAACATTGGTCTGCTTGCGTATTCGCCGCTGGCCTTCGGCTGGTTGTCGGGTAAGTATGAAGGCGGCGCGCGTCCGGATGGTGCCCGCATCACGCTGTTCGAGCGCTTTCAACGCTACAGCAAGCCGCAAGCGATTCAGGCAACCACGCGGTATGTGGAACTGGCGAAGCGTCACGGTTTGTCGCCCGCGCAGTTCGCGCTGGCCTTCGTCAATAGCCGGCCGTTCCTGACGAGCAATCTGATCGGCGCCACGTCGCTCGATCAGTTGAAGGAAAACATCGCCAGCGCGGAGGTGAAACTCTCGCCGGAAGTGCTCGCGGAGATTGATAAGCTGCATGAGTTGCAGCCGAATCCGGCGCCTTGAGGTAGCTGCCGGGGCGGCAAGGCGAGTTGATCCGCCTTGCTTGCCTCGAACTCAATCAACGTCGCCCAGGCTCGCTCAGCGAATCTTCAATTTCGAGCGCAGCGCATTGAGCGCCAGCAAACTCACCACCGCGCAGAACATCAGATAGAAGCCGGGCGCAAGTTTATTGCCGCTCGCGTCGATCAGCCAGGTGATCACGAAGGGCGCAAAGCCGCCGAACACCGTCACGCCGATGTTGTAGCTGACCGCGAGACCGGTCGCGCGTGTCTGCGTCGGGAAAATCTCCGACATCAGCGCGGGCAGTGCGCCGAAGTACGTCGCCTTCAATACGCCGATCCAGATCAACGCCAGCAGCATCGTGGCGAACGACGGATGCGCATTCATATACACGAAGGCCGGATAGACCGTCAGCAGCATCAACGTCGCGGCGACTGCCATGATGCGGATGCGTCCCATGCTATCGGACAGGTGGCCGGCGAACGGCGTCAGCACCGTCAGCACGATTCCCGTTGCGAGCGTCGCCGAGAAGCCGGTCGAAGCGGGCAGATGCAGTTGCTTGATTGCATAGGTCGGCATGTACAGGATCATGTAGTTGGCCGCGGTCGAAATGACCAGCGAGCCGACCGCGAGCAGCATGCGGACCTTCTGCGTGCCGAACAGATCGCGCAGCGGCGTCCGGGTTTTCGGCTCCGTGTTGAACTCGGCGCCTTCGTCCACGTAACGGCGAATATAGAAGCCGACCGGGCCGATCGCGAGGCCGAACAGAAACGGAATACGCCAGCCCCACGATTCGAGTTGCGCCGACGTGAGCTGGCTCGTCAGCAACGCGCCGAAGCCGGAGGCGAGCAGCGTCGAGAGGCCCTGGCTGGCGAACTGCCAGCTACCCATGAAGCCGCGCCGCTCGGGTGCATGCTCGACCAGAAACGCGGTGGAAGCGCCGAACTCGCCGCCCGCCGAGAAGCCCTGAACGAGCCGCGACAGCATGATGCCGGCCGGCGCCCACAAACCGATCACGGCATACGGCGGCATCACGGCGATCGTCAACGTGCCGATCATCATCAAGCCGATCGACAGCAGCAGCGACACCTTACGTCCCGCACGATCCGCGAGTGAACCGAGCACGAGTCCGCCGAGCGGCCGGATCATGTACGAGATGCCGAAGGTGCCGAGCGTGAGCATCAACGAAATCGCTTCGGTGCTGGCAGGGAAGAACAGCTTCGCGATCGTCACCGCGAAAAATCCATAGACGACGAGGTCGAACCATTCGAGCGCATTGCCGATCGACGCCGCGAGAATGATGCGATGGACCTTTGCGGCGGACGGCCGCGCGGCGCTGGCTTGCAAGGTGGACGTGCTCATCGTGGCGTGCCTCGTGGCGGATGCGGCTAACAGTTAACTGCGGGTCTGCGGCAGGCGTACTGCGTCGATCGCTCAGGCCGCGGCTTTTGATGTCGTCGGGGTTGAGTGCGGCGAGTTCTCGCCGAGATCCCAGAAGAGCCCCGCCATGATCTGCAAACCCTCGCGCACCACCGGTCCGAGCAGATGCTCGTTCGGCGCGTGCTGGGAGCAGGCCGGGTACGAATGCGGCACCCAGATGGTCGGCAGACCGAGCGTGTCGGCGAACACTTCGTTGGGCAGCGTGCCGCCGAGATTCGGCAGTACTGCCGTTTTCTTGCCGGTGGTCTGTTCGAGTGAGGCGATGGCCCACGTGACCCACGGGTCGTCGGGATTCAGACGTGTTGCCGGTGCACCGCGCTCGACGTTGATCTCGACGAGCGAAAAGCCATGCGTGTCCAGATGCGCGCGCAGATGCTGCTCAAGGTTTTCCCAGTCGGTGCCGACCACGAAGCGCAACTGGCAATGCGCGAAGGCTGACGCCGGGATGGCATTGACCGGGTTCTCGGGATTGCCCGCCTTGAAAGCCAGTACTTCGAAGCTGTTCCAGCCGAACACACGTTCTGGCGCCGTGAGACCGGGCTCGCCCCAGTTATCGTCGACGGCAGGATCGCCGGGACCGCCGCCTACCGTGATATCCGCCAACGCGCGACGCACCGCTTCCGGAATCGGCGGCGGACGCAAGCCGTCGACAGCGATTACGCCACGCGCATCTACGAGGCTTGCAAGTGCGTTCGCCAGCACGGTGGCCGGGTTGCGCAGCAGACCGCCCCAGTTGCCTGAGTGATGCGCGCCGTCGCGCAGATTCAGCGAGAGCTTGAAGTTCACCGAGCCGCGCGAACCGAGGAAGACGGTGGGGCGGCGCGCGGCGAGGCGCGGACCATCGGAGGCGATCAGCACGTCCGCGGCCAGTTCCTGTTTGTGTGTGTGGCAAATCGCGTCGAGCCCCGGCGAGCCGGTTTCCTCGCCCATCTCGATCAGCAGTTTTGCGTTGAAGCCGAGCTTGCCGTCGCGCGCGGCCAGCACGCTAGCTAGCGCGGCGAGGTTGATGGTGTGTTGGCCCTTGTTGTCGGCGGTGCCGCGGCCATACCAGCGTTCGCCTTCGATTGTCACGGCCCACGGCGTCAGCGGCGCACGCCATTGACTGTCGTAGCCGCGCACGACGTCGCCGTGGCCGTAGATCAGTACGGTGGGCAGACGGTCGTCTTCGTGACGATTGGCGAGCAGGAACGGCCCGAATCCTTCCGCGGGGTTATCGACGATGCGTGTGCTGAAGCCAAGACCTTCGACTTCGGGCGCGATCTCGTCGGTCAGATACGAAAGCAACGTAGCCGCGCGATCGTTTTCCTGACTCTCCGTGCGAAATCCGACGCGCCGGTTGAGGTTCTCGAGGAAGGCGCCTGATTCGAAATGATGCGTTGCGTGTTCGATGGCCTGATTGCGGCTCATGTTTGTCTCCGATGCGGGGTGCGGGGATGGCGGCGACGCGGCGCCGTGCGTGGCACGTCTGGTTCGCGGCCATCAACTTCGAAACGATTCTAGGAGGCCGTTATTTTTGTCACAATGATCGTCTTTCGAAGCTTGTGTTGCCGAAAAGGCAAAGCTCGATACACTGACACACGGCCGCTTCCGCTTGCAAAAGGCATCGCTCATGGCACTTTCATTACACGGCATCGCATTGCGCTATTTCGTTGAAGTGGCGCGCACCGGTTCGATTAGCGACGCGTCCGCGCGGCTGCATGTGGCCGTGTCGGCGATCAGCCGGCAGATCGCGCGGCTCGAAAGCGACCTCGGCGTCGCGCTGTTCGAACGGCGGCCGCGCGGCATGTCGCTCTCCGAGGCGGGCGAGCGTCTGCTCGCCTACGCGCAGCGCAGCCTGCTCGAGGCGGAGCACGTGATGAAGGAGATCGGCGGCCTCGAGGCCTTGCACGGCAGCATGATCAAGGTCGCCAGTTCGGAGGGCTTCGCTGCGGATTTCCTGCCCAGCGCGATGGCGGCGTTCCGCAGCCACTATCCCGGGATCGACTTCACGCTCTCCGTGATGCCGCCGGGCGAGGCCACCCGCCGGGTACGTGATGGCGACGCCGATCTCGCGCTGACGTTCAGCCTCGCGCCGGAAAAGGGCGTCAAGGTCGAACACACCGAGCGGGCGCCGGTGCTGGCGCTGCTGCGCGCCGATCATCCGCTGGCTGGGCGCGCGAAGGTGTCGCTCGCCGACCTGCAGCGCTATCCACTGGTGCTGCCGGAGCCCGGCACCACGATCCGGCAATTGATCGACATCACTTGCGCGCTTGAAGGCGTGCTGCTCGAGCCCGATCTCACCTGCAACAATAGCGGCGCGATGTACCGTTACGCGCAGAAGTCCGGGGCGATCATGTTCACGGGGCTGCTGTCGGTGCGCGACCGTTACGCCGCCGACGGCTTCGTCGCGATGCCGCTGACGCATCCGCAGATGCGCCAGCGCAGCATCCAGGTGCAGACGATGGCCGGACGGGAGTTGCCGCCGTCGGTGAAGGCGTTCCGCGACCACCTGATCGCAGAAATCGGCGGCGCCAAGCCTACCAATGCTGCAGTGCCGAAGCCGGCTCGAAAGCGCGGCGAGGCGCGTTGAAAGGCAAATCTCCCTGCCGGACGTCGAATCACGACCTAAACTGTGGGGACGGGGCGGGCTGGTCAGCCTCTACTGCACGGCTGGCGGTGCTGTGGCCCATACCAGTGGTAGGATTCAGCCCGAAAAATGGAGCACGGTGCGCGATGAATGGGCGTGCCGTCCACAACAGAGCGATAGGACTCAGGACATCGAATGGCGCAACAAAAAACAAACCCAAAACTTGAGCAGGCGCTGACGCGCGGGGATCTTGCAATTCGCCAGGCCAACTCGGCACGGGCGACGGCGTTGCTGCGTGCGTTGGGCAAGATGATCGTCGAGGCATCGGCGACGATTGGCGTGGAGGCATTCACGCTGATCCCGGATGGCGACAAGATTTACGATCCGACTGATGGGCTGTGGCCGCAGGAACTGCAGGTTTCGCTTGATGGTCCTGTCGAGGAGCAGGACCCGGATGAGGTTCGGACGGTGCGGTTGATTGCCGATGATCCGGCGACGGTGTTCAGGGTTGAATGGCAGCGCGCCGACGGGAAGATCGGGCGTCAGGATGGGGGGCCGTTTGCAACGGTGGCTTTTATTTCTGATGTGGATATTCCCTGGACGGATGATGAGGATTGAGGTTGGTTTTTTTGCCTGCGCGGCGCTTGTTTGTCCGTGTTCTTAGGGCGTTGGCCTTTCCTTGCATTGTTAGTGGTCTATTAGCGTTGCCCCTGTGCGGGGCGGCAC
>NZ_JALQCK010000077.1:0-18221 GCF_030464835.1 Paraburkholderia sp. WS6 | reverse complement strand
AGCTGATCAACCCGATCGCGATGGAAGAAGGTCTGCGCTTCGCAATCCGCGAAGGCGGCCGTACGGTCGGCGCAGGTGTGGTTGCTAAGATCCTCGAGTAACGCCAGAAAGTTCTCGTTGATCGGTAGTTTCGGGGTTGGCGGTGTCGTCAACCCCAAAATGGTTTAGGGGTATAGCTCAACTGGCAGAGCGTCGGTCTCCAAAACCGAAGGTTGGGGGTTCGATTCCCTCTGCCCCTGCCAACTCTCGCGCCGTATATGGCGCTTCGTTAAGGTGTTATGGCGAATCCTTCCGTCGAAACTGTAAATACATCCGGCGACAAGCTGATGCTCGTCGCGGGCGTATTGTTGGTCTTGGCCGGGTTCGTGGGGTTCTTCTGGCTCAGCGGCCAGGAATGGTACGTCCGCGGAGCCGCCTTGGCTGTTGGCGCTATCGCGGGTGTTGCAGTCGGTCTTCTCTCCGCGCCTGGCAAGGGTTTCATCGCTTTCGCCAAAGACTCGTACAAAGAAGTTCGCAAGGTTGTCTGGCCGACTCGTAAAGAGGCCACCCAGACAACGCTCGTAGTGTTCGGCTTCGTGTTTGTCATGGCGATCTTTCTTTGGATTAGCGATAAATCCATCGAATGGGCGATTTTCTCGGTGATTCTGGGTTGGAAATGATATGAGCGATACTCCGGCATCCCCGAGCGGCAAACGTTGGTACGTGGTGCACGCCTACTCCGGCATGGAGAAGAGCGTGCAACGTGCGCTTCAGGAGCGCATCGAACGTGCCGGCATGCAAGACCAGTTTGGTCAAATCCTCGTTCCGACTGAAGAAGTGGTCGAGGTGAAAGGCGGTCACAAATCGGTGACCGAGCGTCGTTTCTTCCCGGGTTATGTGCTTGTGGAAATGGAAATGACAGACGAAACGTGGCACCTCGTGAAGAACACGGCAAAGGTGACGGGTTTCGTAGGCGGTGCGCGTAATCGTCCGAGCCCGATTTCCCCGCGGGAAGTCGAGAAGATCATGTCGCAAATGCAGGAAGGCGTGGAAAAACCGCGTCCGAAGACCCTGTTCGAAGTAGGCGAGATGGTGCGGGTGAAGGACGGTCCGTTCACGGATTTCAACGGCAGCGTCGAAGAAGTGAACTACGAAAAGTCGCGCGTCCGTGTTTCCGTTACAATCTTCGGCCGCGCAACGCCGGTCGAGCTGGAATTCGGCCAGGTCGAAAAGTTGTAATCCAGAATTCTACGGGGCGCACCGGTCGGTGCGTTCCGTATTTCGCGCTTACGGTCCGCGTAATGGCCGTTGAGGAGCGTAAGTAGTCTGTTTTTTGGCGAACGCGCGCTACTACTCACTGAATGTCCGCTTGTACTAGGGCGGCGTTCCTAAGAGGTTTTCAAAATGGCAAAGAAAATCATCGGCTTTATCAAGCTGCAGATTCCTGCAGGTAAAGCCAACCCGTCGCCGCCGGTCGGTCCGGCACTGGGCCAGCGCGGCCTGAACATCATGGAGTTCTGCAAGGCGTTCAACGCGCAGACTCAAGCTATGGAACCGGGTCTGCCGATTCCGGTCGTGATCACCGCGTTCGCGGACAAGAGCTTCACGTTCGTTCTGAAGACGCCGCCGGCTACGGTTCTGATCAAGAAGGCAGCGAAGATCGACAAGGGTTCGGCCAAGCCGCATACCGACAAGGTCGGCAAGATCACCCGCGCTCAAGCTGAAGACATCGCCAAGACCAAGATGCCCGATCTGACGGCAGCTGATCTGGACGCAGCGGTTCGTACGATCGCTGGTAGCGCCCGCTCGATGGGCATCACCGTGGAGGGCGTGTAAATGGCTAAGCTTTCAAAACGTCTGCAAGCATTTGCAGCCAAGGTTGATCGTCAAAAGCTGTACGCGATCGACGAAGCTCTGTCGCTCGTGAAGGAATGTGCAAGCGCAAAGTTCGACGAGTCGATCGACGTTGCAGTGCAACTCGGCATCGACGCGAAGAAGTCGGACCAAGTGGTTCGTGGCTCGGTCGTGCTGCCGGCTGGTACCGGTAAGTCGGTTCGCGTGGCTGTGTTTGCACAAGGCGAAAAGGCTGAGCAAGCTCGTGCAGCTGGCGCAGAAGTCGTCGGTATGGAAGACCTGGCTGAACAAGTCAAGGCTGGCAAGCTGGACTTCGACATTGTGATCGCTTCGCCGGACACGATGCGCGTTGTCGGTACGCTCGGTCAGATCCTCGGCCCGCGCGGCCTGATGCCGAACCCGAAGGTTGGCACGGTTACGCCGGACGTCGCGACTGCAGTCAAGAACGCCAAGGCTGGCCAGGTGCAATTCCGCGTCGACAAGGCCGGTATCATCCACGCCACGATTGGCCGTGCTTCGTTCGAGCCGACGGCTCTGCGTAGCAACCTGAACGCTCTCGTCGACGCGCTGCAAAAGGCGAAGCCGGCAACGAGCAAGGGTGTGTACCTGCGCAAGGTTGCGCTGTCGAGCACGATGGGCGTTGGCGTTCGCGTCGACCAGGCATCGCTCGCAGCACAGTAATAAATTTCATCGCCTCGATGTGAGTCGAGGCGGTTTTATGGGCTTTGGGCGGTCGCAAGATGGCAGTTTGCATTGAGCGACCGGTTGTCAAAGACCGTTGGCGGGAACGCAGCAGGTAGGCGAACCCTTAATGCAAAGCCAACGCAGATGGCGAACCCGAAAAGGTTTTGTAGTGATGAAACCGTTCGATTTCCGCAGCAATGTGGGCATCGGGCGGTCGAAATACTCCTGACTGGTCGGACGCCGTTATTGAACGCGGTACACAAGGCGCACGCTGCGTGTATCGAATCTGGAGGTTAACCGTGCCACTCAATAAAGAAAGCAAGCAGGCCGTCGTCGCTGAGGTTGCCGCGCAAGTCGCGAAAGCCCAGACCGTGGTTCTGGCTGAGTATCGTGGGATCACGGTTGGCGATCTGACCAAGCTGCGCGCGAAAGCGCGTGAGCAACAGGTTTACCTTCGTGTGTTGAAAAACACGCTGGCGCGTCGCGCTGTTGAAGGTACCCCGTTTGCTTCTTTGGCAGAGCAGATGACCGGTCCCCTGATCTACGGCATCTCGGAAGATGCCATTGCCGCTGCTAAGGTCGTCAACGACTTCGGCAAGAGCAATGACAAGTTGATCATCAAGGCTGGTTCCTACGAAGGCAAGGTGATGGACAAGGCTGGCGTGCAAGCGCTGGCAAACATCCCGAGCCGCGAAGAACTGCTCTCCAAGCTGTTGTACGTTATGCAAGCACCTGTTTCTGGCTTTGCGCGCGCTCTGGCCGCGCTGGCAGAAAAGAAACAAGGCGAAGAAGCTGCTGCGTAACGCACTTCAGTCGAGCGTGATTGATCGCTGGCTGTATCCGAATTCAATTTAGGAGTATTTCAAATGGCAATCGCAAAAGATGACATCCTCGAGGCAGTAAGCTCGATGTCGGTTCTGGAACTGAACGAGCTGGTCAAGGCGTTCGAAGAAAAGTTTGGCGTGTCGGCAGCTGCTGTTGCAGTGGCAGGCCCGGCAGGCGGCGGCGCTGCTGCTGCTGCTGAAGAGCAAACCGAATTCACGGTCAACCTGACGGAAGTCGGCGCGAACAAGGTTTCGGTCATTAAGGCTGTTCGTGAACTGACGGGTCTCGGCCTGAAGGAAGCGAAGGACCTGGTCGACGGTGCACCGAAGCCTGTTAAGGAATCGGTACCGAAGGCTGCTGCTGAAGAAGCCAAGAAGAAGTTGGAAGAAGCCGGCGCGAAGGCTGAAATCAAGTAAGTTTCGGCGCGTTGTGCGAAGGCTGGCGGTTTTCCACCGCCGGCCTTTTTGTGCTTTGTGGGAACTATGTTTTTGTCAGCCGGTTTCGGCAAGAACAGGGGTCCCAGAAGCCAAAGAAAATCGCCTATCGGCAATATTGACCGGCGCTTCTCTTTGTCTTCTGAAGCGACTGCAGAAGGCAAGTTTGGTCGGGTAGCGGGCAACATAGGCATCCGCTGCCGTCAGCCAGCGGTTGGTAGCGGCCAACCACCAAGCTTCTAGGCTCGTTCAAGCCATCGGACGGCCATCGGGTCTCAGTCGGTGAACACTCGGGTTGTCTCATCAAGGTATCCTGCCTCGACAACAATGCCCGCCGTGATTCGGAGATCGTATGCAATATTCCTTCACCGAGAAGAAGCGCATTCGCAAGAGTTTTGCGAAGCGCCCCATCGTTCACCAAGTACCTTTCCTGCTGGCTACCCAGCTTGAATCATTCAGCACGTTTCTGCAAGCAGACACGTCATCCACGCAGCGCAAGCCGGAAGGCCTGCAAGCTGCGTTCACGTCCGTTTTTCCGATTGTTTCGCATAACGGGTTCGCTCGTCTAGAGTTCGTCAGCTACATGCTGTCGCCGCCGGCATTCAACATCAAGGAATGTCAGCAGCGCGGTTTGACGTACTGCTCAGCACTGCGCGCGAAAGTGCGCCTGGTGCTGCTCGACAAGGAATCGCCGAGCAAGCCGGTCGTCAAGGAAGTGAAGGAACAGGAAGTGTACATGGGTGAAATTCCGCTCATGACGCCGACAGGTTCGTTCGTTATCAACGGCACGGAACGTGTGATCGTTTCGCAGCTGCATCGCTCGCCTGGCGTGTTCTTCGAACACGACAAGGGCAAGACGCACAGCTCGGGCAAGCTCCTGTTCTCGGCCCGTATCATTCCTTACCGCGGCTCGTGGCTCGACTTCGAATTCGATCCGAAGGACGTGCTGTACTTCCGCGTTGACCGCCGTCGCAAGATGCCGGTCACGATCCTGCTGAAGGCGATTGGCCTGACGCCGGAACAGATCCTCGCAAACTTCTTCGTGTTCGACAATTTCACGCTGATGCCGGAAGGCGCGCAGATGGAATTCGTGCCGGAGCGTCTGCGTGGTGAAGTCGCGCGCTTCGACATCACGGACCGTGATGGCAACGTGATCGTCCAGAAGGACAAGCGGATCAACGCCAAGCACATTCGCGATCTCGACAACGCGAAGACGAAGTTCATCTCGGTGCCGGAAGACTATCTGCTCGGCCGCGTGCTTGCGAAGAACGTCGTCGACGGCGACACGGGTGAAGTCATCGCCAACGCGAACGACGAAATCACCGAGACCGTCCTCGAAAAGCTCCGCGAATCGAAGATCAAAGACATCCAGACGCTCTACACGAACGATCTGGATCAAGGTCCGTACATCTCGTCGACGCTGCGTATCGACGAAACCGCGGACAAGATGGCTGCACGCATTGCGATCTACCGCATGATGCGTCCGGGCGAACCGCCGACCGAAGAAGCGGTCGAGGCGTTGTTCAACCGTCTGTTCTACAGCGAAGACGCATACGACCTGTCCAAGGTGGGTCGTATGAAGTTCAACCGCCGTGTCGGTCGCGACGAAATCGTCGGCCCGATGACGCTGCAAGACGACGACATCCTCGCCACGATCAAGATCCTGGTCGAACTGCGTAACGGCAAGGGCGAAGTGGACGACATCGACCACTTGGGCAATCGTCGTGTGCGTTGCGTCGGCGAACTGGCGGAAAACCAGTTCCGCGCAGGTCTCGTGCGTGTCGAACGTGCGGTGAAGGAACGCCTCGGCCAGGCCGAAAGCGAAAACCTGATGCCGCACGACCTGATCAACTCGAAGCCGATTTCGTCGGCGATTCGCGAGTTCTTCGGTTCGTCGCAGCTGTCGCAGTTTATGGACCAGACCAACCCGCTGTCGGAAATCACCCACAAGCGCCGTGTTTCGGCACTTGGCCCGGGCGGTTTGACGCGTGAGCGCGCTGGCTTTGAAGTCCGCGACGTGCACCCGACCCACTACGGCCGTGTGTGCCCGATTGAAACGCCGGAAGGTCCGAACATCGGCCTGATCAACTCGCTCGCACTGTACGCGCACCTGAACGAATACGGCTTCCTCGAAACGCCGTATCGCAAGGTTGTGGACAGCAAGGTGACGGATCAGATCGATTACCTGTCGGCGATCGAAGAAGGCCGTTACGTGATCGCTCAGGCGAACGCGGCGGTTGCTGCTGATGGCTCGCTGACCGACGAACTGGTGTCGTCGCGTGAAGCAGGCGAAACGCTGATGGTGACGCCGGACCGCATCCAGTACATGGACGTGGCGCCGTCGCAGATCGTCTCGGTGGCAGCATCGCTGATTCCGTTCCTCGAGCACGATGACGCGAACCGCGCATTGATGGGTTCGAACATGCAGCGTCAGGCTGTGCCGTGTCTGCGTCCTGAAAAGGCCGTGGTCGGTACGGGTATCGAACGCACGGTGGCAGTCGACTCGGGTACGACGGTTCAGGCATTCCGCGGTGGTGTGGTCGATTACGTCGACGCAGGCCGTATGGTGATCCGCGTGAACGACGATGAAGCCGTTGCTGGCGACGTCGGCGTGGACATCTACAACCTGATCAAGTACACGCGTTCGAATCAGAACACGAACATCAACCAGCGCCCGATCGTAAAGGTCGGCGATATCGTGTCGCGTGGCGACGTGCTGGCTGACGGTGCATCGACCGACCTCGGCGAACTGGCTCTCGGCCAGAACATGCTGGTCGCGTTCATGCCGTGGAACGGCTACAACTTCGAAGATTCGATCTTGATCTCGGAGAAGGTGGTTGCTGACGACCGTTACACGTCGATCCACATCGAAGAACTGAACGTCGTAGCTCGCGATACGAAGCTCGGACCGGAAGAAATCACGCGCGACATCTCGAACCTGGCTGAAGTGCAACTCGGCCGTCTCGACGAGTCGGGCATCGTCTACATCGGCGCTGAAGTCGAAGCGGGCGACGTGCTGGTCGGTAAGGTCACGCCGAAGGGCGAAACCCAACTGACGCCGGAAGAAAAGCTGCTGCGCGCGATCTTCGGTGAAAAGGCTTCGGACGTGAAGGATACGTCGCTGCGCGTGCCGTCGGGCATGAGCGGCACGGTCATCGACGTGCAAGTGTTCACGCGTGAAGGCATTCAGCGCGACAAGCGTGCGCAACAGATCATCGACGATGAACTGAAGCGTTATCGCCTCGACCTGAACGACCAGCTGCGTATCGTGGAAGGCGATGCATTCCAGCGTCTCGCACGTATGCTGACCGGCAAGGTCGCAAACGGTGGTCCGAAGAAGCTCGCGAAGGGCACGAAGATCGAACAGGCTTACCTGGAAGATCTCGACCATTACCATTGGTTCGACATCCGCCTCGCGGACGAAGAAGCAGCGGCACAGCTCGAGGCTATCAAGGACTCGATCGAACAGAAGCGTCACCAGTTCGATCTGGCGTTTGAAGAAAAGCGCAAGAAGCTCACGCAAGGCGACGAATTGCCGCCGGGCGTGCTGAAGATGGTCAAGGTGTATCTGGCTGTTAAGCGTCGTCTGCAACCTGGCGACAAGATGGCCGGCCGTCACGGTAATAAGGGTGTGGTGTCGAAGATCGTTCCGATCGAAGACATGCCGTACATGGCCGACGGCCGTCCGGCTGACGTCGTTCTGAACCCGCTCGGCGTGCCGTCGCGGATGAACGTGGGTCAGGTTCTCGAAGTGCATCTGGGTTGGGCCGCGAAGGGTCTCGGCTGGCGTATTGCAGAAATGCTGCAACGTCAGGCGAAGATCGCTGAACTGCGCGAATTCCTGACCAAGATCTACAACGAGTCGGGCCGCGCTGAAGAGCTGGACAGCTTCACGGACGACGAAATCGTCGAACTGGCGAAGAACCTGCGTGAAGGCGTTCCGTTTGCCACGCCGGTGTTCGACGGTGCGACGGAAGAAGAAATGTCGCGCGCGCTGGATCTGGCATTCCCGGACGACATCGCGAAGAACCTCGGCATGACGCCGTCGAAGAACCAGGTGCGTCTGTATGACGGCCGCACGGGTGAGATGTTCGAACGTACGGTGACTGTCGGTTACATGCACTACCTGAAGCTGCACCACTTGGTCGACGACAAGATGCACGCGCGTTCCACGGGCCCGTACTCGCTCGTGACGCAGCAGCCGTTGGGCGGTAAGGCGCAGTTCGGTGGCCAGCGTTTCGGTGAAATGGAAGTGTGGGCGCTCGAAGCGTACGGCGCATCGTACGTGTTGCAAGAAATGCTGACGGTGAAGTCGGATGACGTGGCGGGCCGGACCAAGGTGTATGAGAACCTGGTCAAGGGCGATCACGTGATCGACGCCGGCATGCCGGAATCCTTCAACGTGCTCGTGAAGGAAATCCGCTCGCTCGGTATCGATATCGACCTCGACCGCAACTAATCGGACTACGGAGAGAAAGCAATGAAAGCTCTGCTCGATCTATTCAAGCAAGTCCAACAGCCTGAAGTTTTTGACGCGATCAAGATCGGTCTGGCCTCGCCAGACAAGATCCGTTCGTGGTCGTTCGGTGAAGTCAAGAAGCCGGAAACCATCAACTACCGGACGTTCAAGCCGGAACGCGATGGTCTGTTCTGCGCGAAGATTTTCGGGCCGATCAAAGACTACGAATGCCTTTGCGGCAAGTACAAGCGCCTGAAGCATCGTGGCGTGATCTGTGAAAAGTGCGGCGTCGAAGTGACGCTCGCGAAGGTGCGTCGCGAACGGATGGGCCACATTGAGTTGGCCTCGCCGGTCGCTCACATCTGGTTCCTGAAGTCGCTGCCGTCGCGTCTGGGCATGGTGCTCGACATGACGCTGCGCGACATCGAACGCGTGCTGTACTTCGAAGCATACGTGGTGATCGATCCGGGCATGACGCCGCTGAAAGCGCGGCAGATCATGACGGAAGAGGATTACTACAACAAGGTCGAAGAGTACGGTGACGAATTC
Organism: Paraburkholderia sp. WS6; assembly: GCF_030464835.1. Classification (NCBI taxonomy): domain Bacteria; kingdom Pseudomonadati; phylum Pseudomonadota; class Betaproteobacteria; order Burkholderiales; family Burkholderiaceae; genus Paraburkholderia; species Paraburkholderia sp. WS6. The sequence goes on along the minus strand of NZ_JALQCK010000077.1, from coordinate 9,437 downwards.
CGTGCCGAGATGGGCGCGGAAGGCGTTCGCGAACTGCTGCGCGCGATCAACATCGACGAACAGGTCGAGATGCTGCGCACTGAACTCAAGAACACGGGTTCGGAAGCGAAGATCAAGAAGTACGCGAAGCGCCTGAAGGTGCTCGAGGCCTTCCAGCGTTCGGGCATCAAGCCTGACTGGATGGTGCTCGAAGTGTTGCCGGTGCTGCCGCCGGAACTGCGTCCGCTGGTGCCGCTGGATGGCGGCCGCTTTGCGACGTCGGACCTGAACGACCTGTATCGCCGCGTGATCAACCGTAACAACCGGTTGAAGCGTCTGCTCGAACTGAAGGCGCCTGAAATCATCGTCCGCAATGAAAAGCGGATGCTGCAGGAAGCCGTCGATTCGCTGCTCGACAACGGTCGTCGCGGTAAGGCAATGACCGGTGCGAACAAGCGTCCGCTGAAGTCGCTCGCTGACATGATCAAGGGTAAGGGCGGTCGTTTCCGTCAGAACTTGCTCGGTAAGCGCGTCGACTACTCGGGCCGTTCGGTGATCGTGGTCGGCCCGACGCTCAAGCTGCATCAGTGCGGTCTGCCGAAGCTGATGGCGCTCGAACTGTTCAAGCCGTTCATCTTCAACAAGCTCGAAGTGATGGGTGTCGCTACCACCATCAAGGCTGCGAAGAAGGAAGTCGAGAACCAGACTCCGGTGGTGTGGGACATCCTCGAAGAGGTGATCCGCGAACATCCGGTCATGCTGAACCGTGCGCCGACGCTTCACCGTCTTGGCATTCAGGCTTTCGAGCCGGTGCTGATCGAAGGTAAGGCTATCCAGCTGCACCCGCTCGTTTGCGCGGCGTTCAACGCCGACTTCGACGGTGACCAGATGGCTGTGCACGTGCCGCTGTCGCTCGAAGCGCAGATGGAAGCGCGTACGCTGATGCTGGCGTCGAACAACATCCTGTTCCCGGCCAACGGCGATCCGTCGATCGTGCCGTCGCAGGATATCGTGCTCGGCCTGTACTACGCGACGCGTGAAGCAGTGAACGCCAAGGGCGAAGGCCTGACGTTCACCGGCGTGTCGGAAGCACTGCGTGCTTACGAGAACAAGGAAGTCGAGCTGGCCTCGCGCGTCAACGTGCGGATCACGGAAATGGTCCACAACGAAGACAAGTCGGAAGGCGCGCCGGCGTTCGTGCCGAAGATCTCGCTGTACGCGACGACCGTCGGCCGCGCAATCCTGTCGGAAATCCTTCCGCCGGGCCTGCCGTTTTCGGTGCTGAACAAGCCGCTGAAGAAGAAGGAAATCTCGCGCCTCATCAACACCGCATTCCGCAAGTGCGGTCTGCGTGAAACGGTGATTTTCGCCGACCAGTTGATGCAGTCGGGTTTCCGTCTGGCAACGCGCGCCGGTATTTCGATTTGCGTCGACGACATGCTCGTGCCGCCGCAGAAAGAACAGATCGTCGGCGACGCCGCGAAGAAGGTGAAGGAATACGACCGTCAGTACATGTCGGGTCTCGTCACGTCGCAAGAACGCTACAACAACGTGGTCGACATCTGGTCGGCAACGTCGGAAGCGGTCGGCAAGGCGATGATGGAACAGCTGTCGACGGAACCGGTGGTCGATCGCGACGGCAACGAAACGCGTCAGGAGTCGTTCAACTCCATCTACATGATGGCTGACTCGGGTGCTCGTGGTTCCGCGGTTCAGATTCGTCAGCTGGCCGGTATGCGTGGCCTGATGGCGAAGCCGGACGGCTCGATCATCGAGACGCCGATTACGGCGAACTTCCGTGAAGGCCTGAACGTGTTGCAGTACTTCATCTCGACCCACGGTGCACGTAAGGGTCTGGCTGATACGGCACTGAAGACGGCAAACTCGGGTTACCTGACGCGTCGTCTGGTCGACGTGACGCAGGATCTGGTGGTGGTCGAGGACGATTGCGGTACGTCCAACGGCGTCGCCATGAAGGCGTTGGTCGAAGGCGGTGAAGTCGTCGAAGCGCTGCGTGACCGTATCCTGGGTCGCGTGACGGTGGCTGACGTCGTCAATCCGGAAACGCAGGAAACGCTGTACGAAACGGGCACGTTGCTCGACGAAGACGCGGTCGAAGAAATCGAACGCCTCGGCATCGACGAAGTGCGCGTGCGTACGCCGCTGACTTGCGAAACGCGTTACGGTCTGTGCGCAGCCTGCTATGGCCGCGACCTGGGTCGTGGCTCGTCGGTGAACGTCGGTGAAGCAGTTGGCGTGATCGCTGCTCAGTCGATCGGTGAACCGGGCACGCAGCTCACGATGCGTACGTTCCACATCGGTGGTGCGGCATCGCGTGCAGCAGTGGCTTCGTCGGTTGAAGCCAAGTCGAACGGTACGGTTCGTTTCACGGCGACGATGCGTTACGTCACCAACGCGAAGGGCGAGCAGATCGTCATCTCGCGTTCGGGCGAAGCGATGATCACCGACGACCACGGCCGCGAGCGTGAACGTCACAAGGTGCCGTACGGCGCGACGCTGTTGCAACTGGACGGCGCGCAGATCAAGGCCGGCACGCAACTGGCGACGTGGGATCCGATGACGCGTCCGATCATCACCGAGTACGGTGGTACGGTGAAGTTCGAAAACGTCGAAGAAGGCGTGACGGTTGCCAAGCAGATCGACGATGTGACGGGTCTCTCGACGCTGGTCGTGATCGACGTGAAGCGCCGCGGTTCGCAAGCGTCGAAGACGGTGCGCCCGCAGGTCAAGCTGCTCGACGCGAACGGCGAAGAAGTCAAGATCCCGAACACCGAGCACTCGGTGCAGATCGGCTTCCAAGTTGGCGCTCTGATCACCGTGAAGGACGGTCAGCAAGTGCAGGTCGGTGAAGTGCTGGCACGTATCCCGGTTGAATCGCAAAAGACTCGCGACATTACCGGTGGTCTGCCGCGTGTGGCCGAACTGTTCGAAGCGCGCTCGCCGAAGGACGCCGGCATTCTGGCGGAAGTCACGGGCACGACGTCGTTCGGTAAGGACACGAAGGGCAAGCAGCGTCTCGTTATCACGGACCTCGAAGGCAATCAGCACGAGTTCCTGATCGCGAAGGAAAAGCAGGTTCTGGTGCACGATGGTCAGGTCGTCAATAAGGGCGAAATGATTGTTGACGGTCCGGCTGATCCGCACGACATTCTGCGTTTGCAGGGAGTCGAAGCGCTGGCGCGCTACATCGTTGACGAAGTGCAGGACGTGTATCGTCTGCAGGGCGTGAAGATCAATGACAAGCACATTGAAGTGATCGTCCGTCAGATGCTGCGCCGCGTGCAGATCGTCGATAACGGTGACACGCGCTTCATCATGGGCGAACAGGTCGAGCGCTCGGATATGCTCGACGAGAACGACCGGATGGCTGCGGAAGGCAAGATCCCGGCAACCTACGACAACGTGCTGCTCGGTATTACGAAGGCATCGCTGTCGACCGATTCGTTCATCTCCGCGGCGTCGTTCCAGGAAACGACCCGCGTGCTGACCGAAGCGGCGATCATGGGCAAGCGCGACGATTTGCGCGGGCTGAAGGAAAACGTGATCGTTGGTCGTCTGATTCCAGCTGGTACGGGTCTCGCGTTCCACAAGGCACGCAAGAGCAAGGAACTGTCCGACCGCGAGCGTTTCGATCAGATCGCAGCGGAAGAGTCGTTCGAATTCGGTACGCCGGAAACCCCGGCTGCCGAACAGCAGCACTCAGGCGAGTAAGTCCGGGCGGCGCAAGCCGCTTGGGCTCACAAGCCAGCGAAGCCGCTCAGTTTCGACTGAGCGGCTTTTTTTTGTCGACAGGAGTTAGTGCTTTAGCACTTACTCCTGTCCCATGCACCGCGGGCGCCTCATTTTTGTGCGTTTTTTGTGGATTCGTCGGCCGAACGGCTAACGTTGTCGCAAAGCGCGGGCGCAGCACGAATGCGTTGGTAAAATTCGTGTCACCGGCATCACGCTGCTTCTCTCCAATTCATGTCCCGTTCGCTCGAAATCCTCAACGAAGTTTTTGGCTACCCCGCATTCCGAGGACAGCAAGGCGAAATTGTCGAACACGTCGCTGGCGGAGGCGATTGTCTCGTGTTGATGCCAACGGGCGGCGGCAAATCGTTGTGCTATCAGATCCCGTCGCTGGTGCGGCGGGAGGCAGGCTGCGGAGCGGGGATCGTCGTGTCCCCGCTGATTGCATTGATGCAGGACCAGGTCGCTGCCCTGAAGGAAGTCGGCGTTAGGGCTGCGTATCTGAATTCGACGCTGTCGAGCGCCGAAGCGATGGCCACTGAGCGTGCGCTGCGCGAAGGCGAAATCGATTTGCTGTACGTGGCGCCGGAACGGTTGATGACGCCCCGTTTTCAGGAGTTGCTCGAGCGCACGCGCATCGGGCTGTTCGCCATCGACGAAGCGCACTGCGTGTCGCAATGGGGCCACGATTTCCGTCCTGAATATATTCAGCTGTCGGTGCTGCACGAGCGCTTTCCGAACGTGCCGCGCATCGCGCTCACCGCGACCGCTGACGCGATCACACGCGACGAAATCATCCACCGTCTCGCGCTCGATGACGCGCGCATCTTTGTATCAAGCTTCGATCGCCCGAACATCCGCTATCGCATCGTCGAAAAGGACAATGCGCGCACGCAATTGCTCGACTTTATTCGCGCTGAACACTCGAAACCGGACGGTACGACCGACGCCGGCGTTGTCTATTGTCTGTCACGGCGTAAGGTCGAAGAAACGGCTGAGTGGCTGAAAGAGAAGGGGATGCGCGCGTTGCCGTACCACGCCGGCATGGAGTTCGAAATTCGCCAGAAGCATCAGGAGATGTTTCAGCGTGAGGAAGGCATCGTGATGTGTGCGACGATCGCGTTCGGCATGGGGATCGACAAGCCGGACGTGCGTTTCGTGGCTCACCTTGATTTGCCGAAGAGTGTCGAAGGTTACTACCAGGAAACCGGGCGCGCCGGCCGCGACGGTATGCCGGCGAACGCTTGGATGGCGTATGGTCTAGGCGACGTCGTGCAGCAGCGCAAGATGATCGACGAGTCCGACGCCGACGACGCGCATAAACGCGTGCAGACCGGCAAGCTCGACGCGTTGCTCGGACTGTGCGAAGCGGCGACCTGCCGCCGGGTGCGGCTGCTCGCGTACTTCGGCGAGTCGAGCAAGCCGTGCGGCAACTGCGATAACTGCATCGAACCGCCCGACACGTGGGACGCGACGCGCGAAGCGCAGATGGCGTTGTCATGTGTGTTCCGCGCGCAGCGGGCGAGTGGCTTTCACTTTGGCGCGGGGCACCTGATCGATATTCTGCGTGGCAACCGTAGCGAGAAGATACTGCAGCGCGGCCACGAGAAGCTCACCACTTTCGGGATCGGGGCGGCACTCGGCGAGCCGGAGTGGCGCGCCATTTTTCGCCAGCTCGTCGCATTTGGCTACCTCGCCGTCGACCACGAAGGCTTCGGCTCGCTGGTGCTGACCGAAGCCGCCAAAGCAGTGCTGAAGAGCGAGCAGAACGTAACAATGCGCCGTTACGTGAAGCCGACGCGTACCCGCCAGTCATCCAGCCGTACCAGCGAGCGCGCCGACCCCACAATCGGCATGGGCCCGCGCGAGCGCGCCCGCTGGGAGCGCCTGCGCGCCTGGCGCACGGAGACTGCGAAAAGCGACGGCGTGCCGGCCTACGTCATCTTCCACGACGCCACGTTGGCCGAAATTGCCCGCAACGGCCCTGATTCCATTGAGGATTTGCGTGGCATTCCGGGCATGGGCGCCCGCAAATTGGACCGTTTCGGCGACGAATTGCTGGAAGTCGTCGGCGCCGACTGAGCGCCGGCGAGCACAGTTTGAGGTCGGCAGGCGTGCGAAACATCGCAACCTGTTGACTCCCTTAGCATTTTCGGAATATTATGCTAGGTTCCGGTTCTTGGAATGCCTGTGCGCGAAGTCAATTCGTGCGCCGACCCCTCGGCCCGGAAGTTCGATGCGCAATCGTTTCTGCTTTGCCCGGAAACAGATGCGTCGATTTTGTTCAATTTCAGGAATAAACAATGCCAACCATCAATCAACTGGTTCGCAAAGGCCGCGCGTCGGAAACGACGAAGAGCAAGAGCCCGGCTTTGCAGGACTGCCCCCAGCGTCGCGGCGTGTGCACCCGTGTGTACACCACGACGCCGAAGAAGCCTAACTCGGCACTGCGTAAGGTTGCCAAGGTTCGTCTGACGAACGGCTTCGAAGTTATTTCGTATATCGGTGGTGAAGGCCACAACCTGCAGGAACACTCGGTCGTGCTGATTCGCGGCGGCCGTGTTAAGGACTTGCCGGGTGTGCGTTACCACATGGTTCGTGGCTCGCTGGATACCCAGGGCGTCAAGGATCGTAAGCAGGCTCGCTCGAAGTACGGTGCGAAGCGTGCAAAAGCAGGCAAATAAGCTGGCAAGTAATTAGCCGGTCAGTGTAGTTTCAGGTCGCCTGTAAAGGCGGTAATAGCGGTGGTGCCGGAATCGCCGGTGCTGTCGAGTAAGTGGTCACCCGACCAGGCTGGTAAGTCGTTAGAGATGAATCGGGTTAGTTGGTGGCCGCGGGGCTAAAAATAGCTCCAACTGAAAAAGTAAAGGAAGAAACATGCCGCGTCGTCGCGAAGTCCCCAAGCGGGAAGTGTTGCCGGATCCGAAGTTCGGTAACGTAGATGTAGCTAAGTTCATGAACGTGCTGATGCTCTCCGGCAAGAAGTCGGTTGCTGAGCGCATCGTGTACGGCGCTTTCGAACAAATCCAGACCAAGGGTGGCAAGGACCCGCTGGAAGTGTTCACGGTAGCGCTCAACAACGTCAAGCCGGTGGTGGAAGTTAAGAGCCGCCGCGTTGGTGGTGCGAACTATCAGGTTCCGGTCGAAGTGCGTCCGTCGCGTCGTATGGCATTGGCGATGCGTTGGTTGCGTGAAGCCGCGAAGAAGCGCAGCGAGAAGTCGATGGCCCTGCGTCTGGCAGGTGAACTCTCCGAAGCGGCCGAAGGCCGTGGCGGCGCGATGAAGAAGCGCGACGAAGTTCACCGGATGGCAGAAGCCAACAAGGCGTTCTCGCACTTCCGTTTCTAAGCTTCCCGAACCCGGGTTTAGCAGAAAAAGCGGAAAGAAATTCCGGGCGGGTGCGCTTACAAAGCGCCTCGCCCGTTTGTGTTACAGCGCGATGGGTATTTTCTCGCATCGCGTCATCCCAATAGAGGATCAAAGTGGCTCGCAAGACACCTATCGAGCGCTACCGTAACATCGGTATTAGCGCTCACATCGACGCCGGCAAAACGACGACGACCGAGCGCATCCTGTTCTACACCGGCGTGAACCACAAGATTGGTGAAGTTCACGACGGCGCTGCCACCATGGACTGGATGGAGCAGGAGCAGGAACGCGGCATCACGATCACGTCCGCTGCTACCACGGCATTCTGGAAAGGCATGGCCGGCGACCGCGCTGAGCACCGCATCAACATCATCGACACCCCGGGCCACGTTGACTTCACGATTGAAGTTGAGCGCTCGATGCGCGTGCTCGACGGCGCATGCATGGTGTATTGCGCAGTGGGCGGCGTGCAGCCCCAGTCGGAAACCGTGTGGCGTCAGGCTAACAAGTACAAGGTTCCCCGTCTCGCGTTCATCAACAAGATGGACCGCACCGGCGCGAACTTCTTCAAGGTCTACGACCAGCTCAAGCTGCGTCTGAAGGCGAACCCGGTTCCGGTCGTGGTGCCTATCGGCGCTGAAGAATCGTTCACGGGCGTGGTCGATCTGCTGAAGATGAAAGCGATCATTTGGGACGAAGCGTCCCAAGGCACGAAGTTCTCGTACGAAGAAATCCCGGCAGAACTCGTCGACACGTGCAATGAATGGCGCGAGAAGATGGTCGAAGCTGCGGCTGAATCGAGCGAAGACCTGATGAACAAGTACCTCGAAGAAGGTGAGTTGACGGAAGCAGAAATCGTCAAGGGTCTGCGCGACCGTACGATCGCTTGCGAAATCCAGCCGATGCTGTGCGGTACCGCGTTCAAGAACAAGGGCGTGCAACGCATGCTGGACGCCGTGCTCGACTTCCTGCCGTCGCCGATCGACATTCCGCCGGTTACGGGCGAACTCGAAAACGGTGAAAAGGCTGAACGTCGCGCGGCTGACGACGAGAAGTTCTCGTCCCTCGCATTCAAGATCATGACCGACCCGTTTGTCGGCCAGCTGATCTTCTTCCGTGTGTACTCCGGCACGACGAAGTCGGGCGACACGCTGCTGAACGCGACCAAGGACAAGAAGGAACGTCTCGGTCGTATTCTGCTGATGCACGCAAACCAGCGTGAAGAAATCAAGGAAGTGCACGCAGGCGACATCGCTGCGGCTGTCGGCCTGAAAGACGCAACCACGGGCGACACGCTGTGCGATCCGCTGCACCCGATCGTGCTCGAACGCATGATTTTCCCGGAGCCGGTGATTTCGCAGGCTGTTGAGCCGAAGACGAAGCCGGACCAGGAAAAGATGGGTCTGGCCCTGAACCGTCTGGCTCAGGAAGATCCGTCGTTCCGCGTTCAAACGGACGAAGAATCGGGTCAAACCATTATTTCGGGCATGGGCGAGCTCCACCTGGAAATTCTGGTCGACCGGATGAAGCGTGAATTCGGCGTCGAAGCAACCGTCGGCAAGCCGCAAGTGGCGTATCGTGAAACGATCCGCGGCAAGGCGGAAGACGTTGACGGTAAGTTCGTCAAGCAGTCGGGTGGTCGCGGCCAGTACGGTCACGCGGTCATTACGCTCGAGCCGAATGAGCAGGGCAAGGGCTACGAGTTCCTGGACGAGATCAAGGGCGGTGTGATTCCGCGTGAATACATCCCGGCAGTCGACAAGGGTATCCAGGAAACGCTGAAGGCTGGCGTGCTGGCAGGCTTCCCGGTCGTTGACGTGAAGGTTCACCTGACGTTCGGTTCGTACCACGACGTCGACTCGAACGAAAATGCGTTCCGCATGGCCGGTTCGATGGCGTTCAAGGAAGCAATGCGCAAGGCTCAACCGGTCATCCTCGAACCGATGATGGCTGTGGAAGTCGAAACGCCTGAAGATTACATGGGCAACGTGATGGGCGATCTGTCGGGTCGTCGCGGCATCGTTCAGGGCATGGACGACATGGTTGGCGGCGGCAAGATCGTTCGCGCCGAAGTCCCGCTGTCGGAAATGTTCGGCTACTCGACCTCGCTGCGTTCGCTGACCCAAGGTCGTGCAACGTACACGATGGAGTTCAAGCACTACTCCGAAGCACCGCGTAACGTGTCGGAAGCGATCATCAACGCCAAGTCGAAGTAATCGCGCGGCAAGTCATTCAACGATTAACTTTTTGAAAGAAGAGAAACATGGCTAAAGGTAAATTCGAACGGACCAAGCCGCACGTGAACGTCGGCACGATCGGTCACGTTGACCACGGCAAGA
>NZ_JALQCK010000076.1:0-19523 GCF_030464835.1 Paraburkholderia sp. WS6 | reverse complement strand
ACGTGAGAGGGATGCAGATTCGAATTGCGAAGGCGACGCGGGAAGGCAACTGGCGTAGGGGGAGAGCCCTGCAACGGATGTTGACCCGCACGTTGTCCGCCAAGCTGTATGCGGTACGACGTGTTACGCAAAATCAGGGTGCGCGAACGGCTGGAGTCGATCGCGAACTTTGGGATTCGCCTGACAGCCGATGGCTTGCTGTCGGCAGGTTGAAGCGGCGCGGATACAAGCCTCTGCCTTTACGGAGAGTCTTTATCCCCAAGGCCAATGGAAAAGAACGCCCTTTGGGCATTCCGACCATGCGGGACCGGGCGATGCAAGCCCTGTATCTGCTGGCCTTGGAGCCTGTGGCAGAGTCAACGAGCGACCCGAATTCGTACGGATTCAGGATCAACCGCTCTACGGCAGATGCCATGGCCCAGATACGTGTTTGCACGTCCCGGAAGGATTCGTCTCGATGGGTACTGGAAGCCGATATCAAGGGGTGTTTTGACCACATCAATCACGACTGGCTGGAGAGTCATGTCCCAATGGACCGGGAAATCCTCCGGAAGTGGTTGAAAGCTGGCCTGATTTATAGAGGTCAGCTTCAGGCGACTGAGGCTGGTACGCCGCAGGGAGGGATCATCTCCCCGACGCTGGCGAATGTGACGCTGAACGGACTGGAGCAGGGACTGGACGCGTACCTACGTACGAAGTACACGACCGCGACAGTCAAGAAGCTGAAGGTCAATGTGGTGCGGTACGCGGATGACTTCGTGATCACCGGCGACTCGAAAGAATTGCTGGAACAGGAAGTCAGGCCTTGGATAGAGGCATTCCTCGCGGTTCGAGGCTTGCAACTATCCGAGGAGAAAACGCGGATCACTCACATCGACGATGGCTTCGATTTCCTTGGGTGGAATTTCCGGAAGTATTCGGGAAAGATGCTCATCAAACCGAGCAAAAAGAATGCGCAAGCGTTCTATCGCAAGGTGTCGGAAACGATCAGTGGTAACAAGGCGGTGCGGCAGGAGGATCTAATCCGCTTGCTTAATCCGATGCTACGGGGCTGGGCGCAATATCACCACCCCGTATCAGCCAAGCAGGCGTACAACCGCATGGAGTATCTGGTTTTCCAGAGGCTCTGGTGGTGGTCGAAGCGCAGGCACCCGCAGAAGAACGCCAATTGGGTGAGAAAGAAATACTTTCACTCGGTGGGCGATCGAAATTGGGTGTTTGCCGCTCCCATTGTTTGGAAAGATGGCAGCAAAGGGCTGTTTGAGCTGTACCAGCTCAGCGGTACGGTTATCAAATATCACACGAAGATCAAGGGCGAGTTCAATCCTTTTGATCCGACGTGGGAGCAGTACGGTGAACAGTTGCGGCAGGAGCGCGCGTGGCACTCGATGCGCTACCGTAAGCACTGGGCCCAGCTGTACATGTCGCAACGCGGGCTCTGCGCGCATTGCGGCTGCGCTCTGACGGACGAAACGGGCTGGCACGACCATCATCTGGAGTATCGGATGCATGGTGGGTCGGACGCGCTGTCTAATAGGGTGTTGCTTCACCCGCACTGCCACCAGCAGGTGCACGCTGGTAAAATTGCCGTAACTAAACCGGCTCTGTCTTAGACTGAGCTTTGCTTGTAGGCTTGAGCTGTATGCGGGGAAACTCGCACGTACAGTTCTTAGGGGACCCTTCTTCCGAGAGGAAGGGGGGCTACCCTCCAGCCGCCTTGCGGCGCCCCTCGCTCAAGTGCCACCTCATGTGCTGTCATAAGCCGCCCTGAGGGCACGGGCGTGGCCCATCGGCTACCTGCCCTGGTTCTGCCCGCATTTCGTCTGCTTTTCTCGTCTCTGGCGGACGTGCCGCGTCATAATTCCCCGTATTCGGCGGACTTGCCCGGGTCCCGGTTTTTCCGCCCCCGCTTGTTCGCCCAAGCCCATCAACAGGAAGAAGTGCCCGCCGTGAAACCGATTCTCAAATCCAACAAGTTGTTGAATGTCTGCTACGACATTCGCGGGCCTGTCCTCGAACATGCGAAGCGGCTCGAAGAAGAGGGCCACCGCATCATCAAGCTGAACATCGGCAATCTCGCGCCGTTCGGCTTCGACGCGCCGGATGAAATCATCCAGGACATGATCCTGAATCTGCCGGGCTCGTCCGGCTACTCGGATTCCAAGGGTGTGTTCGCCGCGCGCAAGGCGATCATGCACTACACGCAGCAAAAGGGCGCGCATGGCGTCGAACTGGACGACATCTACATCGGCAATGGCGCCTCCGAGCTGATCGTGATGGCGCTGCAGGGCCTGCTGAACGACGGCGACGAAGTGTTGCTGCCCGCGCCGGATTACCCGCTGTGGACCGCAGGCGTCAGCCTCTCCGGCGGCACGCCCGTGCATTACATCTGCGACGAATCGAACAGCTGGATGCCCGATCTGGACGACATTCGCGCGAAAATCACGCCGAATACGCGTGCGCTCGTCGTCATCAATCCGAACAACCCCACCGGTGCGCTCTACTCTGACGAACTGCTGCTCGGCCTGATCGAGATCGCCCGCCAGCACGGCCTCGTGATCTTCGCCGACGAGGTCTACGACAAGATCGTCTATGACGGCAAGAAGCACACGTCGATGGCCGCGCTCTCGGAAGACGTGCTCACCGTCACGTTCAACAGCCTCTCGAAGAGCTACCGCTCGTGCGGCTACCGCGCCGGCTGGATGTTCATCTCGGGCCTGACCGGCGAGAACCGCCGCAATGGCAAAGACTACTTCGAAGGGCTCGGCATTCTGGCCTCGATGCGCCTGTGCCCGAACGTGCCCGGCCAGTACGCGATCCAGACCGCGCTCGGCGGCTATCAGAGCATCAACGACCTGATCGTGCCGAGCGGGCGCCTGTACAAACAGCGCGAACTCGCGTATGACATGCTGACGGCCATCCCCGGCGTGAGTTGCGTGAAGCCCGAGGCGGCGCTGTATATGTTCCCGCGCCTCGACCCGAAGATTTATCCGATCAAGGACGATCAGCAGTTCATCCTCGACCTTCTGCTGGAAGAGCGCGTGCTGCTGGTTCAAGGCACCGGTTTCAACTGGAAGACGCCGGATCACTTCCGCGTCGTGTTCCTGCCGAACGTGGACGACCTCGCGGATTCGATCAACCGGATCGCGCGCTTCCTCGACGGCTACCGCAAACGCCACACGGCTTGAGATGGACGGCGCGCCCGGCGCGCGCCGCTGCCAGCCCCAGTTTCCTTTTAATCCCTTACTCGAAAACACACGCTGCATGGAACCGATCAAAGTTGGACTGCTGGGCTTCGGCACGGTAGGCAGCGGCACCTTCACGGTACTGCGCCGCAATCAGGAAGAAATCAAACGCCGCGCGGGCCGCGGCATTGAGATTGCGCGCATTGCCGTGCGCAATCCCGCCAAGGCGACCGCGGCGCTCGGCAGTGAAGCCGGCACTGTGGCGCTGACCGATGACTTCAACGCGGTGGTCGACGATCCGTCGATCGATATCATCGCGGAAATGATCGGCGGCACGGGCGTGGCGCGCGACCTCGTCCTGCGCGCGATCAAGAACCGCAAGCATGTGGTCACGGCCAACAAGGCGCTGCTCGCCGTGCACGGTACGGAGATTTTCGAAGCGGCGCGCGCCAACGGCGTGATGGTGGCGTTCGAGGCGGCGGTGGCGGGTGGCATTCCGATCATCAAGGCGCTGCGCGAAGGGCTCACGGCCAATCGCATCCAGTACATTGCCGGCATCATCAACGGCACGACGAACTACATCCTCTCGGAGATGCGCGACCGCGGGCTCGATTTCGCGACCGCGTTGAAAGCCGCGCAGGAACTGGGTTACGCCGAAGCCGATCCGACCTTCGACATCGAGGGCGTGGACGCCGCCCATAAGGCGACAATCATGAGCGCGATCGCGTTCGGTGTGCCGGTGCAGTTCGACAAGGCGTACGTCGAAGGCATTAGCAAACTGGCTGCAATCGACATCAAATACGCTGAAGAACTCGGCTACCGCATCAAGCTGCTTGGCATCTCGCGCCGTACGGACAAGGGCATCGAATTGCGCGTGCATCCCACGCTGATTCCGGAAAAACGCCTGCTGGCGAACGTGGAAGGCGCGATGAACGCGGTTGTCGTGCACGGCGACGCGGTTGGCTCGACGCTGTACTACGGCAAGGGCGCGGGCGCGGAGCCGACGGCATCCGCCGTGGTGGCCGACCTGGTCGACGTGACACGTCTGCATACGGCGGACCCGGAGCATCGCGTTCCGCATCTGGCGTTCCAGCCGGACAGCCTGTCGAGCACACCTATCCTGCCGATCGACGAAGTGACGAGCGGCTACTACCTGCGCCTGCGCGTGGCCGATGTGACGGGCGTGCTGGCCGACATCACGCGCATCCTGGCGGATCGGGGCATCTCGATCGACGCGCTGCTGCAGAAGGAATCGGAGCAGGTCGACGCGAACGGCAAGGGCGAAACCGACATCATCCTGATTACGCACGAAACGGTTGAAAAGAACGTCAACGCCGCGATCAAGACGATCGAAGCGCTGAAGACCGTTGTCTCGCAAGTCACGAAGCTGCGCATGGAAGCGCTGAACTAGGCCGAATATGAACTACCTCTCTACGCGCGGCGCCGGAGCCGGCGAGCGCCATACGTTTTCCGACATTCTGCTGGGCGGTCTTGCGAAAGACGGCGGCCTGTACCTGCCGGCGGAATATCCGCGCGTCACGGCTGACGAACTGGCGCGCTGGCGCACGCTGCCGTACGCGGATCTCGCGTTCGAAATCCTGTCGAAATTCAGCGACGACATCCCCGCCGAAGACCTGCGCGCGCTGACGCGCAAGACCTACACGGCTAAGACGTATTGCCACGTGCGCGACGACGAAAGCGCCGCGCAGATCACGCCGTTGAAGACGCTGGGCGTCGAGAACGGCGCGCCGCTGTCGCTGCTGGAACTGTCGAACGGTCCGACACTCGCGTTCAAGGACATGGCGATGCAGTTGATCGGCAACCTGTTCGAGTACGCGCTGGCCAGACACGGCGAGACGCTGAACATTCTGGGCGCAACGTCGGGCGACACCGGCAGCGCAGCGGAATACGCGATGCGCGGCAAAAAGGGCATTAGCGTCTTCATGCTCTCGCCGCACAAGAAGATGAGCGCGTTCCAGACTGCGCAGATGTACAGCCTGCAGGACCCGAACATTTTCAACATCGCGGTCGAGGGCGTGTTCGACGACGCCCAGGACATCGTGAAGGCGGTTTCGAACGACCACGCGTTCAAGGCGAAGTACAAGATCGGCACAGTCAACTCGATCAACTGGGCGCGCGTCGTGGCGCAAGTCGTGTACTACTTCAAGGGCTACTTTGCCGCGACGAAGTCGAACGACGAGCGCGTCTCGTTCACGGTGCCGTCGGGCAATTTCGGCAACGTATGTGCGGGCCACATCGCCCGCATGATGGGTTTGCCGATCGAGAAGCTGGTGGTCGCGACGAACGAAAATGACGTGCTCGACGAATTCTTCCGCACCGGCATTTACCGCGTGCGCAAGGCGGCAGAGACGTACCACACGAGCAGCCCGAGCATGGACATTTCGAAGGCTTCGAACTTCGAGCGTTTCGTGTTCGACCTGCTGGGCCGCGACCCGGCGCGCGTGCTGCAACTGTTCCGCGACGTCGAAGAGAAGGGCGGTTTCGACCTGGCGGCGAGCGGTGATTTTGCGCGCGTGAAGGAATTCGGTTTCGTGTCGGGCCGCAGCAGCCACGAGGACCGTGTGGACGCGATCCGCGACGTCTTCGAGCGTTACGACACGATGATCGACACGCACACGGCAGACGGCCTGAAGGTAGCGCGCGAGCATTTGCAAGCGGGCATTCCGATGATCGTGCTGGAGACGGCGCAACCGATCAAGTTCGGCGAAACGATCCGCGAAGCGCTGCTACGCGAACCGGAGCGCCCAGCCGCATTCTCGGGCCTGGAATCGCTGCCGCAGCGATTCGAAGTGCTACCGGCGGACGTACAGCGCGTAAAGGACTTCATCGTCGCGAACACGGGCGAGTAACACCGTGAGTATCGAGCGCGACAGCGTCGCGGTCGATGCGACGGGCGAGATTGGTTTGAAGAAGTGCTCTTCGGCGCGCGCAGCGCCGCCGGAAGAATGACGCCCTTGTCACTGGCGCATGCAGGGGCACGAACCCAGATTCCAGATGCACCACTACCCTGTGTAAACTACGGGCCCCGCTTAGCAGGAGTGGTTTGAGCCGCTTTCTTTTGCCTACTTTTCTTTGCGGCATGCAAAGAAAAGTAGGTGCCGCCCCGCACAGGGGCAACGCTAATAGACCACTAACAATTCAAGGAAAGGCACAAAAACCAGATCAAGGAACGGCCACCGCCGAAGGCAAAAAAACCACCATAACACCCACCCACCACCGTCCACCAAGTTCGACCGCTACAATATTCCTTTAACCAGCGGCTTCGAGACCAGAAGATGTCCACCCCAACGCCCCGCGCCCCGATGCTCTCCACTGCCGAAGCGTTGGCGACCCTGCTCAGCGCAGCGAGCCCGATCACCGGCACGGAATCGATCCCCACGCTAGACGCGCTCAACCGCGTGCTATCGGCAGACGTTACGTCGCCGCTCGACGTCCCCCCCATGAACACCAGTTCAATGGACGGCTACGCGATCCGCACAGAAGATCTGGCAACCGATGGCAACCGCCGCCTGCCGGTCTCGCAACGCATTCCTGCCGGCCATGCGCCCGAGCCGTTAAAACCCGGCACGGCAGCCCGCATCTTCACCGGCGCTACGGTGCCCCCGGGCGCCGACGCGATCGTGATGCAGGAGCAAACCGAGGCCGCCGGCAACGAAGTCACGATCCTCCACAACCCAGCACCCGGCGAATGGATCACCGCGCAAGGCGCCGACATCCGTAACGGTTCGACCATCCTTCCAGCGGGCACGCGCCTGACGCCGCAGGCATTGGGACTCGCCGCGTCGGTCGGCTGCGCCGAACTCCAGGTGCGCCGCCGAGTAAAAGTCGCCGTATTCTTCACCGGCGACGAATTGACCATGCCTGGCGAACCGCTGAAACCCGGCGCGATCTACAACTCGAACCGTTTCACGCTGCGCGGGCTGCTGGAAAAACTAGGCTGTGAGGTGACCGACTACGGCATCGTCCCCGATAAACTCGACGCGACCCGCGCGACGCTGCGTGAAGCGGCGCAAGCGCACGATCTGATCCTCACCTGCGGCGGCGTGTCGGTCGGCGAGGAGGATCACGTCAAGCCGGCAGTCGAGGCGGAGGGGCGCCTGTCGATGTGGCAGATCGCGATGAAACCCGGCAAGCCACTCGCCTTCGGCGCGGTGCGCCGTGCCGCGCAGCAGACCGATGCGGCTGCGTCAGCCGAAACCTTCTTCATCGGCCTGCCGGGCAATCCGGTTTCCAGCTTCGCGACCTTTTTGCTGTTCGTTCGCCCGTTCGTCCTGCTTCTGGCCGGCATGCAGACGGTGGCGCCGCGCGCGCTGTCGCTGCGCGCGGATTTCACGCAGAAGAAGGCCGACCGGCGCAACGAATTCCTGCGCGCGCGTATCAATGCGGCCGGCGGCCTCGATCTGTTTCCGAATCAGAGCTCGGCCGTGCTGACGTCGACGGTGTGGGGTGACGGCCTGATCGACAATCCGCCGAGCCACGCGATCAGCGCCGGTGAGAACGTGCGTTTCATCCCCTTTTCCGAATTGCTGAACTGAGGCCGGCAAAGCCGGCGGGTTTCCCGATGAAGATTCAACTCCGATATTTTGCAAGCGTGCGCGAAGCGCTCGACACCGCCGACGAAACGGTCGATCTGCCGGACGGCATCTCGACCGTCGGCGACGTGCGCGCCTGGTTGCGCGTGCGCGGCGGCACCTGGGCTGACACCCTTGCCGAAGGCCGCGCGCTGCGCATGGCCTGCAATCACGTGATGACCGATGCCGGCGCACGCGTCACCGAAGGTTGCGAGGTCGCGTTCTTTCCGCCCGTCACCGGCGGTTGAGACGCGTCGAATCGTCGCTAAAAAACCCGCCAGATCACGCTAAACCTCGCCAAGCCGCCCAGGAGCCAGATATGCCCGTTCGCGTCCAGACGGAAGACTTCGACCTCACTGCCGAGGTCGCCGCGTTGCGCGCGCGCAATCCGAAGATCGGCGCGGTGGCCTGTTTTGTCGGCACCGTGCGCGACCTGAACGACGGCAGCACGGTCGAAACCATGGAGCTCGAACACTATCCGGGCATGACGGAGAAGTCGCTGGAAGCGATCGTCGTGAGCGCGCGCGAGCGTTGGCCGGGAATCGAGGTGCTGATCGTGCACCGGGTCGGCAAGCTGTATCCGCTCGACCAGATCGTGCTGGTGGCGACCACCGCCGCGCATCGGGGCGATGCCTTCGCGTCGTGTGAGTTCGTGATGGACTACCTGAAGACCCAGGCGCCGTTCTGGAAGAAAGAGAAAACCGAAGAGGGCGAGCGCTGGGTGGATGCCCGCGTCGCCGATGACGCGGCGCTGGCCCGGTGGGGTATCGAGTCGGGTAACCAGGAAGAGGATTAGGAGGGCGCCGGGTTTCAGGTCCCGAAGCTGACCGGGCGGCGCGCCCAGAACGCTTCAGCGCATCTTCAGTGCAAGTTCGGGTACCTGCGCGTCATGGCCTACGTGCGGCCCTGAGACACCGCTTGGGCACCTCCGTCAGTCAGTCTTCGCCTTGCCGATGATCCTCGTCGGGAACGGCTCACCCGGTCGCCGCGTCGAGGCGCCCGGCGCATGCGGTTCGTGCGGGTCATCGTCGCGCGGACGCTTCGGCGCGACGCGCTCCAGCAACGCCTGCTGCTCCGCCGGAATCTGGTAATCCCAGCCGAAGCGGCTCAACTGCAAACTCTGCGCGATACGCAGCGCCGGCTCCATGAAGCGCACCGCGGCAGCCGGCTGATAGCGCGACTCCACCGTATCCAGAAACAGATACAGCCAGCGGCTGAAATGCTGCGGCTCGACGCCCTCGAGCGGCTGATGCGCCTGCTGCACATTGCCGCGGTATTGCTTCGCGCCCAGCACAAGACTGCCCCAGAACGTGCACATCTTGGGCAAGTGGTCGTCCCAACGGCCCGCCAGCGTCGCCTCGAACACTGGGCCCAGCAGCGGATCGGCGCGCACGCGGTCGTAAAAGCCGTAGACGAGCTCGCGAATATTCGCCTCAGTAGGTTCGGCGGCGCGCTCGACAACCGGTGCGGCGGGAAAAGAGGGATTCATGCTAATTCCAGATAATGTCGTTATTCATTATGAATCGCCACATGGCGCCACAGACCGTCAGGAATGACCTCAAACTGTGTCCAAACAAAAGGAAGTAGGCCACGAATGCCCCGCTTTTCGTATGAATGGCCCGTGCGGGAAACGTTACCATTACTGCCGAAAGACAAACACCGACTGTCAGCGCAAAATAAGAAAACATGCGTAGCGCCAGCATCTTATGGCGAAGCGACGGCTCCCGGCAACCCTTGCATCGACGCGGTTATCCCCCGGATCGCGGCTTGCGCTCATCGTGGCACCTGCACTTATGAGACTGACCGACTATACGGATTACTCACTACGCGTCCTGCTGTACCTCACCGTCCGCGGTGAAGGGTTATCGACCATTCAGGACATCTCGGACGCGTACGGGATATCCAAGAACCATTTGATGAAGGTGGTGCAGCAACTCGGCGAACTTGGCTGGGTCGAGACGGTGCGCGGGCGTAACGGCGGGCTGCGGCTCGCCGAACAAACCAGCGCGTTGACCGTGGGTGAGATCGTGCGGGCCACGGAAAGCGACTTTGCGCTGGTCGGCTGCTTCCCGGACCAGCAAAACGAGCGCCGGGCCTGTGTCATTACATCGCACTGCCGACTGCGCGGCGTGCTCGAGGCGGCGCGCAACGCGTTCCTCGCCGAACTCGACCGTCATACCATCGGCGAGGTTGCAACGCCGCACGGCCCGCTGGCAGCGCTGCTTGGGTTAAGCGCTGTCATCCCGATCGTGCCGGTTGCTTCTGCTGGCGGCGCCACGCCGGCTTCCTGAAACCTGCGGGCAAGTTCTCGCGCGTCAAATGTTAAATAGTTGTTGCTGATTGCAAAAAAGCGCTTGAAACCTGCGTAAAACGCCTCAATTTGGTGGTAATTGAAATTGGAGGTCTCTTGATGAGAATCGACAAACTTACCACTAAATTCCAGGAAGCACTGGCCGACGCGCAGAGTCTGGCCGTCGGTCACGACAATCAATACATCGAACCGGTTCATGTCCTCTCGGCGCTCGTCGCCCAGCAGGACGGGTCGGCGCGTTCGCTGCTCTCGCGTGCCGGCGTGCATGTCCAGGCGCTGCAAACCGCGCTGAACGATGCCATCACGCGCCTGCCGCAGGTACAGGGCACCGACGGCAACGTGCAGATCGGCCGCGAACTGACCGGCTTGCTGAACCAGGCGGACAAGGAAGCACAAAAACTCAACGACACGTTCATCGCGAGCGAGATGTTCCTGCTCGCGGTTGCCGACGATAAAGGCGAGGCCGGGCGTCTGGCGCGCCAGCACGGCCTGTCGCGCAAGTCGCTGGAAAGCGCGATCGCGGCGGTGCGCGGCGGCTCGCAAGTGCATAGCCAGGACGCCGAAAGCCAGCGCGAAGCGCTGAAAAAGTACACCGTCGACCTGACCGAGCGTGCGCGGGCAGGCAAGCTCGACCCCGTGATCGGCCGCGACGACGAAATTCGCCGCTCGATCCAGATCCTGCAGCGTCGCACCAAGAACAATCCGGTGCTGATCGGCGAGCCGGGCGTCGGCAAGACCGCGATCGTCGAAGGACTCGCGCAGCGTATTGTCAACGGCGAAGTGCCGGAAACGCTCAAGGGCAAGCGCGTGTTGTCGCTGGACATGGCGGCGTTGCTGGCCGGCGCGAAATACCGCGGCGAGTTCGAAGAACGCCTGAAGGCCGTGCTGAGCGACATCGCGAAGGACGAAGGCCAGACCATCGTCTTCATCGACGAAATTCACACGATGGTCGGTGCGGGCAAGGCCGAAGGCGCAATGGACGCCGGCAACATGCTCAAGCCGGCGCTTTCGCGCGGCGAACTGCATTGCGTCGGCGCCACCACGCTCGATGAATATCGCAAGTACATCGAAAAAGACGCCGCGCTCGAGCGCCGTTTCCAGAAGGTGCTGGTCGACGAACCGTCGGTCGAAGCCACCATCGCGATCCTGCGCGGTTTGCAGGAAAAGTATGAGCTGCATCACGGCGTCGACATCACCGACCCGGCGATCGTCGCGGCAGCCGAACTGTCGCATCGCTACATCACGGATCGTTTTTTGCCGGACAAGGCCATCGACCTGATCGACGAAGCCGCTTCGAAGATCAAGATGGAAATCGACTCGAAGCCGGAAGAGATGGATCGGCTCGACCGTCGTTTGATCCAGTTGAAGATCGAGCGCGAAGCCGTCAAGAAGGAAAAGGACGAAGCGTCGCAAAAGCGTCTGCAACTGATCGAAGAAGAAATCGAGCGGCTGGATCGCGAATATTCGGACCTCGAAGAAATCTGGACCGCGGAAAAAGCGGCGGTGCAGGGCAGCGCGCAGTTGAAGGAAGATATCGAAAAAACGCGTGCGGAAATCGTTCGCTTGCAGCGTGAAGGCAAGCTGGAGAAGGTCGCCGAGTTGCAGTACGGCAAGTTGCCGGGTCTTGAAGCGCAGTTGAAGGAAGTGACCCAGGCCGAAGCGAAAGAGCAGAACAATCCGACGCGTCCGCGTCTGTTGCGCACGCAGGTCGGCGCGGAAGAAATCGCTGAAGTCGTCTCGCGTTCCACCGGCATTCCGGTGTCGCGCATGATGCAGGGCGAGCGCGAAAAGCTGCTGCAGATCGAAGAGAAACTGCACGACCGCGTGGTCGGTCAGGACGAAGCGATCACCGCGGTGGCGGATGCGATTCGCCGTTCACGCGCGGGTCTCGCGGATCCGAACCGGCCGTATGGCTCGTTCCTGTTCCTTGGGCCGACCGGCGTGGGCAAGACCGAGCTGTGCAAGGCGCTGGCGTCGTTCCTGTTCGATTCGGAAGATCATCTGATCCGCATCGACATGAGCGAATTCATGGAGAAGCATAGCGTCGCGCGTTTGATCGGCGCGCCGCCGGGCTACGTCGGCTACGAGGAAGGGGGTTACCTGACCGAAGCCGTGCGCCGCAAGCCGTACAGCGTGATCCTGCTCGACGAAATCGAGAAGGCGCATCCGGACGTGTTCAATGTCCTGCTGCAAGTGCTCGACGACGGCCGCATGACCGACGGCCAGGGCCGTACCGTGGACTTCAAGAACACGGTGATCGTGATGACGTCGAACCTCGGTTCGCAGGTGATCCAGGCGATGGTCGGCGAGCCGCAGGAAGCGGTGAAGGACGCGGTCTGGGAAGAAGTGAAGCTGCACTTCCGGCCCGAGTTCCTGAACCGGATCGACGACGTCGTGGTGTTCCATGCGCTCGACCGTTCGAACATCCAGTCGATCGCGCGGATTCAGTTGCAGCGTCTGCATGAACGGCTTGCCAAGCTCGACATGCAACTGGTGGTGTCGGACGCGGCGCTCGAGCACGTCGGCAAGGTCGGCTACGATCCGCTATTCGGGGCGCGGCCGCTGAAGCGCGCAATCCAGCAGGAGATCGAGAACCCGGTCGCCAAGCTGATACTCGCCGGCAAGTTCGGTCCGAAGGATGTGATTCCGGTCGAAGTGGAAGACGGCAAGCTGGTGTTCGACCGCGTCGTGCATTAAGTGGTGTTCTAGTCACCCCTGCGGCGCGTATCGCAGCTCCGACAGGGCGGACGTGGTGAACTGCCCCTGACGGACGAATGAAAAAAGGGCAACGAATCAAGATTCGTTGCCCTTTTTATTTGCCGCGGTGCGCCCGGATCAGCGCGGCGGCGGCCGATACGTTCGGCGTTACGCGTTGCCCTTCCCGAACAGCGACGACAGACTGCCGAGCGCGCCGAGCACGCTGCTCGCGTTCACCTGGCCCTCGGCGGGCACTTCACCATTGGGCGTCGCCGCGTTGACGACGTGCGGCAGAATCTGTGACAGCAGACCGGTGACCTGATCCGGTTGCACGCCGGCCTTCGCCGCGAGGTTGGTGACGACGTCCGACCCAAGCACGCTGTGCAGGGCGTCGGGCGAGATCGCCTGATTCTCGCCGTTGCTGACCCACGACGACACGACGTCGCCGAGGCCCTTTTCCTTGAAGCTGCTGATCAGGCCGTTCAGGCCGCCCGGCTGGTTGTTGACGAATTCCAGCGCGGCTGAAACGAGGGCTTGCTGGCCACCGCCTTCAGGCGATTTGCCAACCAGGGAACCGATAGTGTCGAGTAGGCTCATGACGGTCTCTCTTGAATGCCGACCCGTGTTTGACGAGTCAGCGGGTGAAAACGCCGCGCGGTCGCGCGGCGCCGATGGAAGGAAGGTAGACGGAAGCGGGGCCGCGCTTATGTGTGCATCACGCGCGCATCGCGCGTGACCGGCGAGGCCGCCATGCGGCCGGTACTCAACCCGATTTACGCCCCGCCAGAGGCTGCTGCAGCCGATGCAGCCTTGCTCTTCTTCGCCTTCTTCTTCGAAGCCTTGGTGCCGGATGCGTCGGCCGGCGCGCTGGCAGCGGCCGCTGTGGCCGGCGCGGAAGCAGCCGCGGCGTCGGACGCCGCGGCCTTGCTCTTCTTCTTCGACTTCGACGCTTTGGTGCCGGACGCCTCGGCAGGTGCGGCCGGTGCCGCTGGTGTTGTTGTCGCGGCCGCGGTAGTCGCCGCAGGAGCGGCCGCCGGCGCCGCCTTGGTGCTGGCGGTGCTACTGGATTTCGAGGCAGCCTTGGCGCCCGTAGGCGGCGTGGACGAGCCGTTGATCGTCAGACCGGCTGCTTCGAGATTGGTCACCGATTTGGTGCCGATGCCTTTGACGCGGGTGGCGAGATCATCGGCATCCTTGAACGGGCCGTTCTTGGTGCGTTCGTCGATGATCGCTTTCGCATGCACCGGCCCGATACCCTTGACCGATTCGAGCGCCGCCTGATCGGCGGAATTTACTTCGACGGCTGCCGCAAATCCGGCCGACAGCGACAAAGCCAAAGCAACGCAAAGCATCAAAAGCTTCTTCAGCATGGCAAGCACTCCATTGAGGGCAAAAAAAGTTAGCCGCAAAGGGAAAACTCGGGACGACGCACCTTGTCAGCAGGCGCTGCGCTTAAGCATAGAACAAATTGCGCGCCCTTATTTGCGAACGCCGACGATTTATACCGATCGATTCATGACAAGTAAATCAGGCTGGACATTATTTGAAGCTTTTGCCTGGCGATTAAGCAGTTATGAGTTTATCAGTCCGCCGTAAATAACGACAAGGCAGATAAATGACAGCGCCTTCTACTTGACTTAGAGTGCACTCGAAGTCCTAACCTGAGTTCCGTCATGTCGAAAATGTCAAAAGCACTCACCATCGGCGAGGTCGCCGGAACGATCGGCGTCTCCACCCATACGCTGCGTTATTACGAGCAGGCCGGCCTGATTCGGGCGGTCGGGCGCACGCAGGCGGGGCATCGCCTGTATTCGCCGGCCGATCTCGACTGGCTGCAGATCGTGATGCGCCTGAAGGCGACCGGCATGCCGATCGCCGGGATGCAGGCGTTCGCGGCACTGCGGACAGAAGGTCAGTCTACGGTGGGTGAGCGCCGCGACTTGCTGGTGGCGCATCGGGATGCCGTTTTGGCGCGGATCGCCGAGTTGCAAAGCAATCTCGGCGCGATCATCGACAAAATCGCTTACTACGAAGAAGCAACTGCGCAGCAAACCGTTGGGCGGACGCCCGCCGCGAGCACTCCGACACGACAGATCGACGAAACCCAATCACTTTCGCATTCGGACAAGGACTCACCATGGAACACGCACAAAACGATCGCTACACCCGAGGCTGGGACAAACTGAAGGAAATCGACGGCTCGACCGGCGAGCAGGTGATCGCCGCGCTTGCGCCGATCGCGCCGGATTTCGGACGCCTGGTGATCGAATTCGGCTTCGGCGATATCTACAGCCGGCCGCAACTCGACCTGCGCGCCCGCGAGATCGCGACGATTGCATCGCTGGCGACGCTCGGTTGTGCGCAACCGCAGTTGAAGGTGCATATCGAGGCGGCGTTGAACGTCGGCTGCACGCGCGAGGAGATCGTCGAGGTGTTCATGCAGATGGCGCTCTATGCGGGCTTCCCGGCGGCGCTGAACGCGCTGTTCGCGGCGCGGGAGATTTTCGAGCGGCGCGATCTGGCGTTGGAGGAGCGGCAGGCACCGAAAGAGGCGCAGGCGGCTTGAGACAAGAGAGAAGGGCGGGCGGCTGCCGGGTGCGGCCGTTTTTACAGCGTCCAACATGCAACTAACGGTCCGCTATCGCATGCCACTTCGACGTCGCGCTGCGGATATGGCCGGAAAACCCAGCTAGCATGGGTGGGGCTTTTCCCGCGGTCTTGCACGCCAACTCCCACGATCCGGTCGAATGCTCCCGGCAAGCCCAGCAAGCCCGGCAAGGGCAGCAAGCCGATTGAGCCCAACAAGCCTCCTCAAGCCGCCGAATCCACCCTGACCACCGCCTCGGCACCCAAATACCGCTTGCTCACACCACGCCAGTACAACAGCAAACCGATGCCGGCAATCGCCAGGCTCGCCGTATTGGCGACCCAGAAGCCGCGCGCGCCGGTCAGCCATTCCGGCGTAAAACCCGTGACATTAAATCCGAGCAGATACCCGCCGCCGAGCCCCACGCCCCACAGCGCAACCGCATAGATAACGGTCGGTACGACCGCCACCTTGTACGCACGCAGCACGAACGCGGTGGTGATCTGCAACGCATCGAACAGGTGATAGCACACGACGATCAGCACCAGCGGCATCGCCGCCGCCGCGACCTGCGCGTTCGGCGTATAGCCTTCGATCACGTACGGCCGCAGCACCAGCACGATCACGCCGTAACAGCAGGCAATCGCCACAGCCATCATGATGCCGTGCCGCGACAGCGTGCGCGCCGCTTCCGGGCGATGCGCACCTAATGCCTGGGCGACCAGCGTCGACGAGGCAATCCCGATCGCCAGCGGCGTCATATAGAGCACCGCACCGATGTTGCCGGCGATCTGGTGGCCGGCGAGCGTCGTCGTGCCGAAGCGCGCAATGAAGAGCGCCATGAACGTGTAGGAGGTGACTTCGATCAGGTACGACAGACCCATCGGAATGCCGAGGCGCAGTTGCGCCGCCTGCCGGCGCCAGACGGGCCAGCAGAAGTGGGCAAAGATCGCGAACGGCTTGAACACGTCGACGCGCGTTAACAGCAGCATCCCCACTACGGCCAGCCCCCAGTTGATCGTGGTGCTGGCAAGCGCGCAACCCGGTCCGCCGAGCGCCGGCACACCGAGTCCGCCAAAGATGAACCATGTGTTGAGCGGAACCTTGAGCAGCAGTGCGCCGATCTGCAGGATCATCACGAGCCGCGGTTTGCCGACGGCATTGGTGATCGAGCTATAGACGCGAAAGGCAAGGCCGGCCGGCAAGCCAAACGCCAGAATCTGCAGGTAGGCGACCGTGCGCTCATGCAGCGTCTCGGGCACGCGCGCGAGCTGCAGCACGCGCCCCGGAAAATAGAGAATCAGAAAGCCGATCACGGTCAATGCGAGCGCGAGCCACAAGGCCTGGCGCACTTCCTCGCCGATCTCCGTGTAGCGGCGCGCGCCATACAGTTGCGCGGTGATCGGTTGCAGCGCGGTGAGGATGCCGGTCAGACCGATGTAGACGGAAATGTAGATCGACGAGCCGAGGCCGAGCGCGGCGAGATCGACGGCCGAATAGCGGCCGACCATCGCCGTGTCGATCACGCCGAACGCGATGATCGCCAGTTGGCCGATCAGCACGGGCCATGCGAGTCCGGCGATTTTCCGTACGTCGGCGAACATGCTCAGTCCGGCTTCTTATGCCAGTTGCGGCGTTTGACGACCGGCGGCTTCGGACGGTCGATCCGCACGTACAGGCGGAAGCGTTCGTCGCGGTCGGCTACGCGGCGGCCTTCCCACACCAACTTCCACATGAAGTCCGACATGGCGCTCGGATCGCCGAAGTCCTGGGTGTCCTGACGCAGGATCACGTCGCAATCCTGATTGAACGAGAAATGCATATCGCCGAAATAGGCGAAGGTCGCGATCTGCGCGTTACCGAGGCGCACCGGCGAGATGCAGGTGTAGTCCTCCGGCAGATGGCTCGCGATCTGCTCGGCGACGTCCTTATAGGTCCGGCTGTAGTTGACGACCGGCAGCCACAGCGTCATCAGCAGCACCCACATCAGCGTCGTGCCGGCGCTCGAGAGCACCACGCTGCGCCACAGGACTTTCGGATGACGGGCGAGACGCCATTGCACGAGGACGAACCAGCAGATCGTCACGGCGACCGCGCACACGAACGACAGGACTTTGAACTGCGGCGCAAAACCCGGGGCGAGACGCGCCAGGTTGCGTGCGAGCGGATGCGGGAAGCCGGTCAGTCCGGCTATGTACACCAGCCAGACGAAGCTGCCGAGGATCGTGAAGCTCAACAGTGCGAACCAGTCGATCGCGTTGATCGCGCCGCGCTTGAGCGTGGGCAGCGCGAAGGCGGCCAGCACCGCGAGCGGCGGCAGCAACAGCATGTAAAGGCGGTTCGACTGATGGCTCTGCAACACGACCAACACGAGCAGCGGCCCGATCACCGACAGCGGAATCGCGACGTGCGGCGCGCGCCGTAGGCCCGACCAACTGAACCACGCCCAGAGCGCCAGTGGCCAGGCCGGCCAGGTAAAGAGCGGCAGATTCTTGAGCGCGTAGGCTGCCACCGAGCCGGGCGGCCCGGCGAACGACGACAGGCTGACGTGCACCCACTGGTTCAGGTACCAGACCGCGTCGTCGGGAAAGGCGGCGAGCGAGGCGATCGGCCACGCCACCGACAGCGCTAGCGCTACCGGCAAACCGGCCAGCAGCAGCCAGCGCGTGCGCGCTTCACGCACGATCAGCGCCATCGCCAGGGTTCCGAGCAACAGCGCGCCGACCAGCACCGGGCTGCTTGACAGGGTCACGAGGCCGAGCGCCAAGCCCCAGATCAGCGCGCCCTGAATGGGCTTGTCGATCATCCGCACGAGACCGTACACGAGCATCGCGATGCCGAAGAACTGCACGAGCTGCGGCGTGGTTTCGTGGCCGCGTTCGGCAAGGCCGAAGCAGGCGAGCAGGATCAGCAGTGCGCCGTCGGCGAGGGTGCGGCCGTAGTCGCGCGGCTCCGGTTCCCCGCCGAATGCATACTTGAACGGCTGCACTTCGGCGCGCCGCCCGAGGAGATAGGCCGCATACCAGACGAATGCACAGCCGGCGCAAAACAGCAGGCCCGTGAAGACGCGGGACGCGTTGCTCGCGTCGACCCACGGCGCGAGCGCGCGGATCGCGCTGGCACCGAGCCAGTACCCGAGCGGGCCGTCTTCCGTCATGTATTTACCGACCAGATTCGGCAGCAGCCAGTCGTGCGCGCTGCCGTTGGCCATCGTCCACATGACGCCGAAGCCGGCTGCGTCCTCGTTCTTCCACGGATCCCGGCCGAACAGGCCAAAAAATGCGTAGACGATACAGATGGTCAGCAGCAGCCAGCGCGGCAACGCACTGGTCGCGGAGGCAGTGAGGCGAACGGCAGGTCTCATGCGGTGTGTGGATATCGGATAAGCGGTGCAGCCGGGACCGGACGAATGGTCCGGCGGGAATGGCCAATTTGGAGCATCCGGCATTGTAGTCGTGCCGTGCGATGCGCGTCACGGCTGGTAATGGCTCGCAACGTCATTGGGGTGCCTGTAACACGTCGCCGCAACGGGCGGCAGGGTGCGACCAGGCGTCCGGGGTAAGGGGACAAAGAAGCAAGACAAACAAGCGCGACGAAGAAGCGGAGACAAAAAAGGGCAGCTCGCGCTGCCCTTTTTTGCTGCTGCTTCGTTGCGGGCCAAGGCCGGCGACGAGGCGGGTATTACTTCGCTGCTGCCTTGCCGGTAGCGCGCGAGCCGAACTTCTTGTTGAACTTCTCGACGCGGCCTGCCGTGTCCATGATCTTTTGTTGGCCGGTGTAGAACGGATGCGATTCCGACGATATTTCGATCTTGGCGAGCGGGTAGGTCTTGCCGTTGAATTCGGCGGTTTCACGCGTCTGGATGGTCGAGCGCGTGACAAACTTGAAGTCGATCGACATGTCGACGAACAGGACTTCGCGGTAATCCGGGTGAATGCCTTCTTTCATGGTCTTTCCTTTAATCTGGCGGTAGCCAACCCGCGAGCAGCCGCTACGAATGCGGACAGCATCTAGGCGCGAGCCACTTGCCTATGGTCGAAAAACGGCGATTATGCCAGAAAATCAGTCGCTTGACGACCTTTCTACCGGCTTTTTGCAGGGCTGTTAACTTTATCCCCCGTGTGTTAACGTTCCTGCTGTTCACGTCCATA
>NZ_JALQCK010000075.1:0-21579 GCF_030464835.1 Paraburkholderia sp. WS6 | reverse complement strand
GCGCTGTAGCGCCTCATGCTGGAGGTTGCGGACGTCTTCCGCAGCCACGGGCCAGCGTGGCGAGCAACGGCACACCTGAGCCTGGGGCAGCTGAAGGTCATGTCGGCCATCGAACAGTGCCGCACCGCGGCGCTGGGCGGGCATGTGCTGCGCTGTTCGGGGTGCGACCACATTGAGGTCGCGTACAACTCCTGCCGTAATCGGCACTGCATGAAGTGCCAGGCCAGTGCCGCACGCCGCTGGCTCGAGGCGCGTCAGGCCGATCTTCTGCCCGTGGAGTACTACCACGTGGTGTTCACGCTGCCCGCGCCAATCAGTGCCATCGCCTGGTACAACAAGGCGGTCGTCTACGGACTGCTGTTCGACATCGCCGCCGAAACACTACGTACTATCGCCACGGATCCGCGGCACCTGGGCGCACAGATCGGCGCCACGCTGGTGCTGCACACCTGGGGCTCAGCACTCACGCATCATCCGCACGTGCACGGTATCGTTCCCGGCGGCGGCCTGTCGCCCGATGGTCAGCGGTGGATCGCCTGCCGGCCCGGCTTCTTCCTGCCGGTGCGTGTGCTCTCGCGCCTGTTCCGCAGGCGTTTCCTCGAAGCACTCGCAGACGCACATCGACGCGGCCAGCTGCAGTTCTTCGGCGAGTACACGGGGCTTGCCAATGCGGCTGCCTTTGCGCGGTGGCTTGCGCCGCTGCGCACCTGCGAATGGGTGGTCTACGCCAAGCGTCCCTTTGCAGGACCGCAAGCGGTACTCGAGTACCTCTCACGCTATACGCACCGCGTCGCGATCTCCAACCAGCGCCTGGTCGCATTCGATGAACGCGGCGTCACCTTCCGCTGGAAGGACTACCGTGCAACGGGACGCACCCGCTACAAGACCATGACGCTCGAAGCCGGCGAGTTCATGCGCCGCTTTATATGAACGCGTCCCGTTTGCAACAGTTTTCGTGTGTTCAGACAGACAGGATGGGCTGCAGCTTTATATCCGGCCTTGTTGCAGCGGTATTGCTGCTGCGGGCCTCTATGAAATACGCTGACTCGCACCTCATTTCCTGCGCGAGCTCGAAGCTCGACGGCGCATTCAGGTTTAGCGAGTCCCGGTCCTACCTGGATTGTCATCACACTCGATTGCTGCGCAACCTTTCGACGTTCACCCTGTGTTAAACGTTGATCTTTTGCTTCGCGTGAACCATTCAGGCAGGCTTCACGCTCACGTAGGCCTTCTGGTACGGCCGGTCATGGGCCAGCACGGCCCAGATCGTCCGTGCCATCTTGTTCGCCAGTGCAACGACCACCACATTCTTTGGTCGCCGCTTCATCATCTGCTCGACCCACTCGCTGGGCTCCTTTGCGTTCTCTATTGCGCTACGCGCGCCGTGGATCAGCAGTGTGCGCAAATAGGTGTCGCCTCTCTTGCTGATCCCGTGCAGGGTCACCTTTCCGCCCGAGCCGGTCTGCTTCGGCACGATGCCAACCCATGCGGCAAATTCCCGCCCCGAACTGAATGCTTTCGGATCGCCCATCATTGAGACGGCTGCCGTTGCCGTCAGCAGCCCGACGCCGCAAATTTCGCTAACCGCCTTCACCGCCTTGTCTTCCTTCTTCCACTCGCGCATCCGGCGCTCGATCTCGGCAACCTGTTCGTCCAGCTTCGCCAGTCCATTCCACTGCTCGCGAAACGTATCGATCAGCACGGCAGGCAGGCGCTCCGCGATCCGTTCGAGCACGATCGGTATCTCCTTGTTCAGCTTGTTCCGGCCCTTGCTCATGATCTCTCCATATTCCATCAGCAGTCCACGCAGGTTGTTGATCTGCATCGTGCGAAATTTGATCAGCTGCTGTCGCATACGGTGTAGCGCCAGCATCGCCTGTTGTATCTCGGTCTTCACCGCGACGGGCTTACCGGGTTGCTGCACGGCCATCCAGATTGCCCGGGCGTCCGCCGCATCGTTCTTGTTGCGGATGTTGAACGCCTTCACAAACTTCGCCGGCATCAGCTTTACCTCGTGACCCATGTTCGTCAGTTGCCGGGCCCAGTGGTGCGATCCGCCGCACGCCTCCATGCCGATCAGGCACGGAGCCCGGTTCGCGAAGTACTCGAGAAACTTTGCTCGCTTGATCGGCTTGTTCACGATTTCTCCGGTTTCCTGATCGACGTAGTGGACCTGAAAAACCGACTTTGCAATGTCAATCCCAACTGGCGTAAGCTTCACGACGGATCCTCCGGTTTGCCTGGAAACTTCGTATTTTCCACGTGGGCACATCGATGCCGTTGGCCTGTGAGGATCCACCATCGCTGACATTCACCGGGGGGACGCGTTCATTTCATTTCCTGCTGCATGTGCTGCCCAGCGGCTTCCATCGCATCCGTCACTACGGACTGCTGGCCAACCCCGTGCGCCGCACCAGCCTCGCGAAGATGCGTGAACTGCTGGACGTCGCGCCTGAAACCAGCACCCGGCCCGACGATCCCAAGGACGCCGCCCCTCCGGTCTTCGTCTGCCGGCACTGTGGTGCGCCGATGATCGTCATTGAGATACTGGAACGCACTGCGCCCATTCGCGCACCACCCATGCGACGAGCCGAGACATGAACGTAACGCTTCCCGGACGTGCAACCCGACCGTCGGCTTTGCGGCAACGCGGCCCACGAGCGGACGTCTGCGCCTGTCGCCTCGCGCAGTCCCCCGGACGTCCGCTTCACCGCCACAATTGCGCCACTGCACCGCTTCATCACTGCGTCGGCGCGCATCCAGAATCCCACCGCACCACCCGTCCATCAACATTGCTGGCCATCCCGGCCTATCAATCGCCATAGCCTCCAGGACTCCGGCCGTATCGGGGCACTCCGCGGTTTCCTCCATCGAGGCTCGTTCGACGCCTGCCAGCAACGCACGGTGGCGCACTCACATTCCTGCGGACGATGGCAGGCGTCGAACAACCCTTAACGCGTGCCGCCGATCGCCGTCAGGCAGCAACCGGCCAGGAGTCGTCGTTCGCTCGCACCGTCGCTCCGACATTCTGGCGTCGGTTCCGCTCAGGAACCGGCCATTCAATTCTAGATCGCACTTCCATGCGCCAGAATTCGGATAAGCCGGAATGGACATGGGCGCATTTATAGCAGTCAGCATGGCGTCTCACCGCGAGAACTTCAGAACCGCGAGGAAAACAATCGCCACAACAATGACGATCACGGCCGGCGCTGCAAACCTCAACGCGGACGATTCGCGCACTGTGTCGTCGCGCTCTGCCCGCCTCGAAAAACCTGCGAGCATGCCATGCAACGCCGACAGCAACACGACCAAAGGCAGCTTCGCGGTTAGCCATGCGGCGCCAAACCAGTGCCCCATCAGCGCGATCGTCGGGCCGGTGATCCACACCATGGCCAGTGCTGGGGTCGTCACCCGGCGGTCCCAACGGCGCATCACCCGAAGAATCACGAGGTTGTTCGTCGCCGCGCAAATGGAAAGGACAAGAAGCCCAGCGACAAATGTTATTACTGACGCAACATGCAGTGCCTTGATTGACAGATAAATCATCGAGCAGCCCGCTTGCGTGCGAGCCACGCCACATTCAGGAAGCCCCCGAAGGGGACGATCGCAGCAACGATCAGCCGGACGACTTCTGAGCGCTGCCACGCGCCGCTTGCCGCTGACGTGACGACCAGCCATAGGTAAGCGACGAACGCGACGCCGTGCACTGGCCCCAGCCATCTGACGGCGGCCGGCATGCCGCCTAGATGCTTGAGCGGAACTGCGACGAACACAAGCAGCACCAGCGTCGTGGCCTCAATCGCGGCCATGATGCGAAGGTGGCGCAAGAACACCGGGGCGTAGTCCATGAAAAACAGGCAGGCGATCATTCGGCGGAAGATGTCGCCTCATTGTCGACCTTCATGTGCAAAAGGCTCCGCCGCAGCACTGCAACATTTTTTGGCCCGTTCATGATGCTGAACTGATGCTGCGCTTCGTGCCACAGCGGCGCCGCCCGCTCGAAAAGATCGGCTCCCTCGGGGGTGAGTTCAACCATGCGGATGCGGCCGTCGGTGGGAGACGGTCGCATCTTCACGAAACCATCGCGCTCGAGAAAACCGATCATCTTTCCCATGGCCGTCCGCTCGATGTCGAGCCGCTCGGCGAGAGCATTAACCGAGGCGCTCTGCTGTTCATTCAGGGTCGCCAGGGTGAGAAACTGCGTGATGCGAAGGCCGGATGGCTGGAGATAAGCGTCGTAAAGACGCGAGATCTGACGGGCGGCCTTCCTCACCGTAAAGCAGTTGCATTGATCGACCCCGATGGGTTGGTTTTCCGGCAGCATCTCGTGTCCTCCTCAACGTTGGTTAAATTGCCCAGGCGCCTCGCGCGTTCGTCAGGCAAAAGCGCCCCGATACTTCTCGATGAATGCCGGGACAGAAAGCGCCGGCGTCCCGGTGATTTTCTCGACAGCATCGTTAGTACCCTGGAACACCCCTTCGCGATAGTGCTGCGCGACTTCAACGAGGTGCTGCACAAGGAACGGAGGGAACTTGTACACCTGCTCCATCTGTTGCTTGAAATCTTCGATCGAAGTCGGGGCGTATTCGATCGTCACGCCGAGCACCTCGCTCACGGCTGCAGCGATTTCCGTATGGTTCATCTCTACCGGGCCGTGGAGAGTGTAAGTCTTGCCGCCATGGCCTGCCGGATTCGCCAGAATGTGCGCGATGACCCTGCCCTGGTCGTCCGCGCTGATCGGAGCGTGGCGACCGTTTTCGAACGGAAAATCGATCTTCTTTCTGGCCCAGATTTGCTTTGCAAAATGCGGGTAGACGAGCCAATCCGCAAAGAATGTGGGGCGCAGATGCGTGGTGGGCACACCGGACCAGTCGAAGACCTGCTCCGAAATCCAGTGATCCTGCGCCGCATGGCTGGTCGACTCGCGCCGCGCTGAAATCTGCGACATGTTGACGATCGCAGTGACGCCGGCTTCCTTCGCGGCCTGCGCGAAATAGGCTGCGGCCCCGAGAATCCCCGGTGCGATCGGGTGAAGGAAGTAGGCGGAGCTGACACCCTCCATGGCCGCACGGATGTCGTCGATGTCGGTGAAATCTCCGACGGCGATGTCAACGCCGCGCGCCCGCAGCGCCGCTGCGCGCTCATCATCCGAGCGCACGTAAGCGCGGACGCGCTTACCCATCCGGAGCAGTTCGTCGATGGCTGCACCGCCAGTACGGCCGGTTGCGCCGCTTACAAGAATGGTCGATTCGTTCATGGTTTTGATCCTCTGAATAGTTAAGAGCATATGCTCGTGTATGGCAATATAGGAGCATGTGCTCCTATATGCAAGTTTTTTTCGCGAGCAGCTTCTGTTCGCCTTGAGCGAAACACCTCGCCTCTCACGGAGTCTGAATGAAGGCCGCGCTAAAAAGCTGCCATGCCGCGAACGACGCCGGGCCGCGCACTGATCCTCGTGTACCAGGCGCGAAGCAGAGGAAGCTTGGACCAATCGAGGTCCTGCCTCGCAGCAAAGGCACTCGTATAGGCAGCGATGTCTGCGAGTGTGAATCTATCGCCGGCGACATATGGGGCGTCGATCAAGAATCGTTCGGCCTGAACGAGCGCCTCGATGGAACGACCGGCAAGAAATTGAGCGCCCGGTTCGTTGCCTTGTTGCCTAAGCGCGAAAGCACCGCCGTTTGGCGCAATCACTTCGGTGATGAAATAGAACAGGCGATCGAAAAACAAGGCGGCCTCCTGACCCGGATCGGGCGTTAGCCTCTCCCGCGATCGACTCGCCGCATAGAACATGATCGCGTTCGATTGGGTAACGACAAGGTCTGTTCCTGCCTTGCCTTCTTCGACCATGACCGGGATAAGGCCACGCGGGTTAAGCACCCGAAACGCAGCAGTCTTGTGCTCCCCGGCTCTCAAATCCACGCGGCTGACGGAATACGAAATGCCAGCCTCTTCCAGGGCGATGGCCGCCCTTCGGCTGTTGCCTGTTTGTGCTCCGTAAAGACGGATTGCCATGAGCGCATCTCCACTTAACCTTCAGGACAGGCCCTGATTCACGCGCGCCCTTCGAATATCAAACGATGCCGTGGACTACCGCCACGAGAGGAGCGCGGAAACCAGCTTCGCACACTGTCTGCAACTGCCCACGCAAAGAGCGCACTGGCGAGAGGGCTGGCTCAGATCTATGGACTTGCACAGACGGAGGCGCCGTGCGAACTGTGACAGGCCTTCACTCCGGGCAGCAGAAATGTTGGCCTGGCCGAGCAGCCAGACGCCGGCGTTCTTTAAGCACCAGGGAGGAAAGGTCGTATCGCAGCGGCGGAGATGTCTGGCGGCGTCAGGCGGCGATTCGTCGTTGAGCCACCTATGTAGCGCTCCGCGATCCTCCAACCGTTATCGGTCGCGCGAAGCCGGTCAAGCATTGGCGAATACATCCAGATGAAGAAGCGTTCTCTGTCGCGCTTCTCACCGCCAATTCGCGCTGCATGCATCGGCGGCAAACGGCCCGCCGACTAGCGCGATGAACCCCTCGGCCGGCAGGCGACGGTCAATTTTGCGGGAAGCCGTCGTTCAGGGGGCCCTCGAAGTTATGTCTTCAGTTGCTGCATGAATTGGCGAATTACTGCTGCGACCGCAGCCGGATTCTCGAGAGGTGACAGGTGCCCCGTACCGGGCAGCAGAAGCATTTGGGAGCCCAGGATTCGCGGCAATAGCTCGCCGCGCAATGTCTCTGGCAGATCCACCTGATCAAGTTCCCCAGCAATAACTACGACGGGTACATTGATGGACAAGACGTCAGCGGTAATGTCTTCGACCATTCCGCCGAGTGGCCATGCAATCTTGGCCTGCGGCGCGCCGCGCAGACTATCGGCGATAACCTGTTCGCGAAGCTCCGGTGCCAACCTGTTCGCGGTGAGTACGTTATCAAGCGCCCAGGTAATCGACTCCCGAGTGTCGTAGACTTTGGCCATCTCGGCTCGCTGGTCAGCGGAAAAGGTCATCGGTGACGGAGGCGACGGCGCCACCAGGATGACGCCCTGGAGCCCCGCAGGCCGACGCGACGCGAATAGCTGCGCGACCTTCCCGCTCATTGAGTGACCGACGACGACATATCGCTCAAGATTCAGTGCTTCAATTACGTCCTGCACGTCGTTTGCGAGATCGCCGATGCCATAACCCTGCTCGGGCGCGTCCGAATCACCCCAGCCGCGGTGATCCATAGCTACCGATCGATACTGGCCCGCCAGGTCACGGATCACGCCGTCCCAGGTTCGGCTTGACCCGCCGTAGTAATGCAGAAACAGAAGCGTTGGTTCGCCGTTCCCGCGCTCGTCTACATAAATTTGCGTTCCTCGTGTTTTGACATGCATTTCGGTTTTCCTGATCTGCAGCTTATTTTCGATGTCGGAGGGCACCGTGCGAATTGCCGGTGCAAGCCGTTTCGCAAGCGGGAGAGAAGCGCCGAAACCAGCTTCGCGCGCAACATGCGCGGCTGCGGACACGGCGGGCGCGCTTGCGGTGCGCTACCTCAGCTTTCAAACGGCGCATCATTAATCAGGTCGCACACGTTCGGAATATCGAAACCGTGTACATGGCGACGGCCGATATCGGCGATTCCGGTACCGACGGTCGTATGGGGTTTTTTTCTGGCGACCTCAGCCAGCGCTTCGGTAAACGCGGCTTTAAATCCAACGCGGGGGTAGAGCGCGAGCGTGTCATCGATCAGCGACGGCGTGACTTCGTCCAGAAACAGCCCGAAGACGTCGAGATGTGCGCCCATATAGACGAGAGCGATTTCCGGCTGCTTGCGATCGGCGAGGCCGCCAGCGGAGTGAAGCGCGATGGCATCCCACACGAGTTGCGTTTTCGCTTCCGGGTAGTCATGGGCCAGCAAAAGGCGGCTGGCCGCGTCGGCACCATCTACCTCAAAGCGTTGGTCGGCAGAAAATTCATCCGTAAGGCCAAGGTCGTGAAGCAGCGATGCGAGATACACCACTTCCCGATCGTATTTAAGACCTCGCTTCCTGCCCAGGAATTCGGCGAACCACCATGTCCGATGCACGTGATGCATCATCGCTCCGGAATGGACGCGCTCGACCAGAGAAGCCGCTTTGGTAGCGATCTCCGAGTCTGGAGCACTCACTCCCCCAACAATCACAGTTTCACGCATTGCATACCCTCCGGGTCGTGCGAACTTACAGAGCGATCCAGTGTAGGCGGTTCGTCGATAGCTCAAATGACAGATCGCGGACGATTTCTGCCACAATCGTTCTCCCTATGCCCTGATACGCAGCGCCTCTTTCAATGAGAAAACGGACGAAACCGATCGCCCCGCCTGCAGACCCGAGACAGAAGCGCGTTGTCATATTGGGTCTACCGCCAGTGGACGCGCTCGACGTGATCGGCCCGGCGGAAGTCTTCGCGTGGGCGAACCAACTGGACGGCAGTGGAACTGCCCCGTACATGCTCGAACTGGTTTGCTCAGCTGATGATGTGTACCTGGACAGCGAAACAGGTATTGGCCTCAAAGGGCATAGCACGCTCGAGCAGGAGCGTCATGCGAACAAGCCGATCGATACCTTACTTGTGACTATGGGCTCCAGGACGTTCGAACAGATCGATCAGGCAGCCATAGACTGGATTCGGACCCGCTCACAGACAGTGCGTCGCGTGTGCTCCATATGTGTTGGAGCGTTCGCCCTGGCTGCTGCGGGCATACTGGATGGTCGCAGGGCGACGACGCATTGGGGCGCGGCACGGCGCCTGGCGGAGCGCTATCCCAAGGTACAGGTCGACCCGACTCCTATCTGGGTGAAAGACGGCAACGTGTACACGTCGGCCGGCATATCGTCTGGAATCGACCTCGCGCTCTCGCTGGTCAGCGAAGATCTGGGAAATGACTTCGCCCTGGAAATTGCGAAGAATCTGGTCCTGTTCTTACGTCGTCCGGGCGGACAGGCGCAGTTCAGCTTCGCACTTCAGTCGCAGCGCGCGCACAACTCAGGTCTGAACGAGTTATGTCTCTGGATCGGTGAGCATCTGCACATGGACCTCACAGCCGAAGTCATGGCAGCCAGAATTTCAACGAGCGTCAGAACGTTGATACGTATGTTTCAGCGAGAATTGCAGACCACACCCGCAAGATATGTCGAAAACGTCCGGCTGGAATCCGTTTGCCGTTCGCTTGCGCTTGGCGAGAGATCGATGCAAGACATCTGTCGTCAGAATGGCTACGACAGCGTCGACGTGCTAAGAAAGGCATTTACACGCCGCTTCGGGGTGAGTCCCGCAGAGTACGCTCGGCGCTTCGGTAAGAGCGTCGAGCCGATGCAGTCCGGTTGACATTGGCCGCATATCCCGCACTGGCCTTCATGACGTCACGCAACGTTGCGAGACCGTCCGTGGGCATCGTGGCGTGGTACGCGAACCCACCGTTCTCGTAGGCTTCCATGATCTGCAGCCACTTGCGAAGATCGCAAGCGAACCAGCGAAAACTGAACCCGCCATTGCGAATCACCAGACACTTCTTGCCCGTCGCGAACTGTCAGGGAAAGTTACCGTGGTCCGGTGGCCTTTCTCAACGCTTGGGTCGAGAAAATATGTTGACGAGATTCCCATCCGGGTCGCGCAGCAAGAGAGAGCGATTGCCCCACGGCATCAACGTCGTCGGCATAACGATTTCTGTCCCCCACGCATTCATCCGTTCGAACACTGCATCAACGTCCTCCACTTCAAACTCCAGGATCGCCGACCGATTCGCAGCCGCAGTGGCGGCACCGACATTAAACAGCTTGGTCAGGTGCTCAGACGAAATCGCAAGCACCGCCCCTTCGAATTGTATTTCCGCAAACCCATCAGCCGGCCGTGCAGCCTCGAGACCGGAAAGCCTTCGGTAAAACTCGACCAGACCTTCGATATCCTGGGTAACAACACGAACAGACGCAAACTTCATTTTGAGCTCCTGGCTAAGAAAGGGAGCTCAGTCTAAAAGACGATGCTGTCGGATTCTGGCAGTATCGTGCGGCTATCTTCGCAAGCGCGCTCAGCGCGCCGTCCGATAGCGTCTTGTCGCAGCGATCAGCCACCCAGCGCATGCCAAGAACCAAAGCATCGAGTTCCTCTGAGCGGAACATCATTG
Organism: Paraburkholderia sp. WS6; assembly: GCF_030464835.1. Classification (NCBI taxonomy): domain Bacteria; kingdom Pseudomonadati; phylum Pseudomonadota; class Betaproteobacteria; order Burkholderiales; family Burkholderiaceae; genus Paraburkholderia; species Paraburkholderia sp. WS6. Next base: position 11,441 of record NZ_JALQCK010000075.1, on the reverse strand, counting down.
GCGGCAGCATGAAACCCGGTTTCATCACGTAACCAACGCCCGGTTCCCCCTCGATCATCGCTCCTTGCGCCTGCAAACTGGCGATGTCCCGGTATAGCGTGCGGATGCTCACACCGAGCTCCTCGGCCAAAGCTTGACCACTCACGGGACGTCGGTAACGCCGTAGCACTTGCAGGAGACTAAGAAGACGTTCAGAGCGGGCCATATGTTGATCCTGATATCGGAACTCAAGTAAATCGACGACGCTATCGGTTACATCGAACCGAATGCAACAGGTTGCTTCCAGATAGATATCGCATTGTCGACGATCTGTGTGGGCCGCTGCGTTTTTCAGTGGCGATCAACGTCGATCTTTTTGACCTTTGATTTGCGCGGTGCAATCAGGCGGTAACCGCTAGAATTGCGGTTTTAGCCCGGAATACGCCAATGTCTTTTGCCTCGCTTGGCCTGATCGATCCCTTGCTGCGTAATGTGCAGGACCTCAATTACCAAACACCTACGCCGGTGCAGGCCAAGGCGATTCCTGCTGTGCTCAGTGGCAAGGACGTCATGGCTGCGGCACAGACCGGCACTGGCAAAACGGCGGGTTTTGCGCTGCCGCTGTTGCAACGGCTGGTGCAACACGGCCCGGCGGTGTCCAGCAACCGCGCGCGTGTTCTGGTGCTGGTGCCCACGCGTGAACTGGCCGAACAAGTGCTGCAAAGCTTTATCGAATACGGCAAAGGCCTCGACTTACGATTTCTGGCCGCCTACGGCGGTGTGAGTATCAACCCGCAGATGATGAAGTTGCGCAAAGGCGTGGATGTGCTCGTTGCCACGCCGGGCCGTTTGCTAGATCTCAATCGCCAGAACGCAGTGCAGTTTGATCAAGTACAAACGCTGGTGCTGGATGAAGCCGACCGCATGCTGGATCTGGGCTTTGCGCGCGAACTCAACGCCGTCTTTGCTGCCTTGCCCGCTCAGCGCCAGACCCTGCTGTTCTCTGCCACGTTTACCGATGATATCCGCGCCATGGCGGCGGGCATTCTGCGCAGCCCGGTCAATATCAGCGTCAGCCCGCCCAATGCCACGGCCAGCAAGATCAAGCAGTGGGTGGTGCCGGTGGATAAAAAGAACAAGCCTGACCTCTTCATGCACCTTGTGGCTGAGAACAACTGGGAGCACGCGCTGGTGTTCGTCAAAACCCGCATTGGCGTGGATTACCTGGCGGCCATGCTGGATGAAGCGGGCTATGCGGTCGACACCATCCACGGCGACAAACCGCAACCCGCGCGCCTGCGTGCGCTGGAGCGCTTCAAGACGGGCGAAGTAAGTATGCTGGTGGCCACCGATGTGGCTGCACGCGGGCTGGATATCGACGACCTGCCGCTGGTGATCAACGTTGATCTGCCGATCGTGGCGCAAGACTATGTGCACCGTATTGGCCGTACCGGCCGCGCGGGCGCCAGCGGCGTGGCGGTGTCCCTTGTGTGTGCCGATGAAGCGCCGCAACTGGCCGCGATTGAAGCGTTGATCCGGCAAACACTGCGCCGTGAAGAAGAGCCGGGTTTTGAAGCCGAACACCGCGTGCCGCAAACTAGCGCGACGGGCGAGATCATCAAGAAACCCAAAAAGCCCAAGAAGCCGAAAGTGCCGCAAGCTGCGCCGCGCGCCACGCAGGTGCTCAGCAATAAAACGCGCCCGCAAAGTGGCGAAAACAAACGCAAGCCTGCGGCGCAGCGCGCTGTGGCCGCGGGCAAAGGCACAAGCTTTTCCAGCGGTAGCCCATTCAGCGTGCAAAAGCCACGCAGCAAGCCCGCCAGCAAGCCAGCTGCGGGTTCACGTAAGCCGGCTGGCAAACCCGCTGGTGGCCGCGGCAAACGCCAACCCTGATCCGTGGGGATGAGTAACACCAGCCCTGGAACAGGCTGGCGGTTTGGGGCCCGCTGGCAGGCAGCGGCGCGGCTTCGGCGTGCCTCAGCTCGGCGGGTAACGGCGCACTGAATCCAGGATTCCATAACAACTTCGGGGCCGAACGGACGTTGAAATCGTGCGTAGCGAGCGTCCGAGAAAGACCCTGGGCTACGAGACGCCAGCCGAGCGATTCCAGCAAACTATTGCATCCCCCGGTTGAATCCGCCCCGATGACCTGCCGATCACCGATGCGAAGTGCCAGACCGTTGATCGGCCTTATGCGAAGCTTTCCATAAGGCCGAATAGTGCGAATAGCCTAGCCTCGGTTTCCTCCTCCCGAGGCGTTCGCGATGACGACCAATACGCACATCCTCCGCAAAACAAAAAAAATGCCCTAAAGAATACTGTCCAGCGCCTTCGCGAGCCTGGCCACCGCACCTTCAACGTCATGCAGTTTGTCCAAGCCGAACAACCCAATGCGGAAGGTCTTGAAATCTTCAGGCTCGTCGCATTGAAGGGGAACGCCAGGCGCGATCTGCAAGCCGGCATCAGCGAACTTCTTGCCGGATCGTATTCCGTCATCGTCCGTGTAGCTGACGACGACGCCCGGAGCCTCAAAACCTTCAGCCGCCACGCTTTTGAAACCCTTGTCCACGAGGAGTGAGCGAACGCGCTTGCCGAGTTCAAGCTGCTCTACTCTCACTTTATCGAAGCCGTATGCCTCGGTCTCCTTCATGACGTCACGCAACGTTGCGAGACCGTCCGTGGGCATCGTTGCGTGGTACGCGAACCCACCGTTCTCGTACGCTTCCATGATCTGCAGCCATTTGCGAAGATCACAAGCGAAACTGGTGCTAGTTGTTTTGTCGATTCTTTCGCGGGCAAGCGGGCTAAGCATGACCAGCCCGCAGCACGGCGACGCGCTCCATCCCTTTTGCGGCGCGCTGATCAGGACGTCAACGCCGCTCGCCTTCATGTCGACCCAGACCGTGCCGGAGGCAATGCAATCCAGTACAAACATGCCGTCGACGGCATGCACAGCATCGGCCACCGCGCGCAAATAAGCGTCCGGCAGCATGATCCCGGATGCGGTTTCGACATGCGGCGCAAAGACCAGATCCGGCTTGTTTTCCCTGATCGCAGCGACCACCTCTTCGATCGGTGGCGGTGCATAGGCAGCCTGTCTCCCTTCTTCGACCGGGCGCGCCTTCATCACGATCGATTCAGAGGGAATGCCGCCCATGTCGAAAATCTGCGACCAGCGAAAACTGAACCAGCCATTGCGAATCACCAGACACTTCTTGCCCGTCGCGAACTGCCGGGCAACGGCTTCCATGCCGAACGTCCCGCTGCCCGGCACGACCACGGCCGACTTCGCGTTGTAGACTTTCTTCAGAGAACCGGAAATATCACGCATGACTCCTTGAAAGAGCTGCGACATATGATTGATTGATCGGTCGGTGTACACGACTGAATATTCGAGCAGTCCCTCGCGGTCGACATCGGGAAGTAAGCCTGGCACGTTTGTCTCCGGTTATAAACGAATATAAGGATCGCAAACACATTCTAACGAAAGCCGCCTGCAACGGTATCGGCCGAGACGCCCCCGTTACCCATCCAGCAAGTTTCGGCATGAATCAGCCGCCGAGTCACGCCGGTTGGGAATGCGCCAGTGGCGACAATCGGTACGATTATGGACCTTCGCAGGAATCGCCCTGATAGGCGATCGGAGTCACGGCAGTGCCATCGCACGTGTCCGGCATGCGCATGTTGCTGCCATCATGGAAACGGGACGCCTGTAACGGCCCGTTGCATACGTGAGTCAGGGCGCCCAACGGCACATGCGAGTGAGTGCGCCTACTCCCATCCCTGATATCCGGCAGGCTGCGCCGGATTGCCGTAACCGGCGGGGTACGGCCGGCGCAGTTCAGGCGGCGTGTACATCTCGTTGTATGCCGGATAGGCAGGCGGGCGGCCCACTATGATGACCTGCTGCGCCGCCGCTTGAGTGGGCGGCCGAGGTACATAGGCGGACTGCGCGTCAGCCGGTTGGTACCGCGCGGGCGGATACGGAGCTGGCGCGTATTGATTAGCCTGAACGGTTCGAGGCGGCGGCGCGTATTCCCGCCTCGCGTACCCACCTGACTCCTGAGACTCTGTTGACGTCTGGTTATAGGCCGGCGCCGCTGCGTATTGCTGAGGCTGCTGATTCTGATATTGCCGGGCTTGCCGGTTGTAAGCCGCTTGAGTCCCCTGCTCCGCCGCGTATTGCGGTTCCTCATCGGCCTGCCGATATTGCGGCACCGCCCGCTGAGCGTTCTGCAAATCGCGCCTCTGCGTCAACTGCGCGTCGTCATCATGCGGCAATGCCGCCACGGCTTGCGTCGGAATCAGTATGGGAGGCTCGGACTCGGTGGCAAACAGCTTCGGCGACGCAGTCCGCGTAGAAACCTGCTTCAGAGGCACGGGCTGCATTTCAGCCCGCTTAGGCGGCGTAACCCGTAGTGAAGCCTGCTTCAACGACGCGACCGGTACAGAGACCCGCCTCGGCGGCGCAGACGCGACTTGCGCGGAGCCGTGCTTCAGCGGCACAGGGCCGGCCTGCGCGACGACCTGCCGGGACGGCATGGCTCGCGCAGCAGCATCCCGCTTCGGCGATGTGACCGGCGCGGATACTTGCCTCGGCGACGCGGCTTGCGCTACGACCCGCCTCGGGGGTGCACCCCGCTCGGCAACCGGCTTCGGCGATGCGGGCATGGCCGGCACAGCAAGCGGCTTTTGCCGATGCTTCACTTCGTCGCCCAACGTCGCATAGGATTTCGAGTCTTCCCTGGCGCGCGCGTTATAGCCGATGAAATACGCATAGCGCAGGTCTGCCAGGCGCGCCTGAATGTCGGCATCGGCAGAGACGCGTTTTTCGCCAGGGTCGAGAGAGGCGTCGACGGTCGAGTCTTCGAAGGCCGAGGCTGCAGCATCAGCGGCACGGGCGGATTCGGGATGCAGCGCGCCCACAGAAGACATAAGCGCAGCGGCTACCGCGACGAGCACTTTTTTTTCCATACTTTCACCTCGGAATTCCGTGCGACAGACCGCGTGGGATTCTCCAATCTCCGGACCGGACCTTCACTCGCGCTTACGGGATATCGACTATTTTTAGCACGTCCTTAAGGGCTCAGGGTAGTGTTTCCGGGTATAACCCAGGCGAAAGCCTATGTGCCGAACAACCATAGCAATACTGACGTTGTCGGTCCGGAAATTCTTGCCTGCTCCGGCGGCAATGGAACCGACGAGCATGTCATCGTTGGCGGCGGCGGTGAGGAGTGTATTTCCGCCGGCAACATCTGGCGTGTGAATCGACTTGATCGCGGGCACGATCCGGTCATGGTCACGGAAGTTCAGCTTCTGATGGGATGCGGCCATCAAGGGACGCCCGGCTAGGCCTATCGAGGGATCTAAAGCTTTCGGTTAACGGCCATCCGTCTCACCCATCATCCGTCGTCGACGGAGTTCTTGGTCGGCTGACTCAGGACAACGCTATTGGACCAAGGTCCAATTGTTTGATCGGACCGCAACTACCACTATTCATGTGAGTCTCGCTGTCGCGGCGCGTGCGCGCTCAATACCGCGATTACGATATGTTTAATGGAGCCTGCATCATGATCAAATCCCTTCGGTTTGTTCTCGCGATTCCCGTCTTTCTGTTTGTCGTGGCCTGCTCGACGAACCCGACCGTTGCTAATGGCGGAGACCCTGAGTTAGTCGACAAAGCGCAAGCGGCACTTCAACAACTATTTGCCAGCACTCCAAAGGCGAAGGAACTCCAATACCAGGCGAAGGCCGTCGTCGTGTTTCCCGACATTGTCAAGGCCGGGCTTATCGTCGGTGCGCAAGGCGGGAAAGGGGTGATGTTTGGTCCAGACGGGAAAGTCCTTGGGTACTACAGAGCACGCGCAGTCTCGTATGGCCTGCAGGCTGGCGCCCAATCGTTCTCGGAGGCCTTGTTTCTCATGACCGACTCGGCTATGACTACGCTCACCAGCGGCGCCGGATTATCGGTTGGTATGGGGCCGAGTGTCGTAGTAGTGGATGCAGGGATGGCCAGGTCTATGACAACTACTACGTTGAAATCCGATGTCTACTCGTTCATTTTTGGCCAAACGGGCCTGATGGCCGGTCTTGGCATGCAAGGCCAGAGGATTGTTAAGTTTGATGAAAACGATAAGTAAAGTGCGAAATATGCCCCCGGCACGTTTTGCTGGCCTACAGCGGGCTGGGGGCGGTCCGGCAACCGTGCGCGCCAATGCGGCCGCCGATCGGTCGTGCGGGCCGAGGGTGGTCCCAGCAGCTTCAAGATCGCAGTCCGCCTCCCCGTCTGCTCTCCTCTTGGGGGCTCGTTTTGATGCAGTTGGCCGCCGGCCGGCGCGGCGCCAGCCTACGCGGGATTCGGCGCGATTTCAGGGCCGGCCGAGCGATGCAGTGTATTGCGCGCGGCCGGTATCTTTTTTTTGTTGCCGGAGCGGCTTGGATGCTTTTCGCTGCGTATCGCTCCTCTCGCGGCTCTGAGGATTGACTTATCGCTTTAGTCGTCGCCTGACTGGATTGCGTGTGTTGCACGAGGTGTTTGCGAAGGGCTGCGGCCTTCGACTGCGAGCATCCAAGGCGCTTTCGAATCGCAGTGACCGTGCCGCGGAGCGTTCCGTCTCGGATCGCCGAACCTTTTCTCTATGGCGAGGATGAACGCACCAGCGGAAGCCAGCGACACTAGCAGCACGGTCCATTCGACGACCGGCCGTCCTGCTTGACGCTGTCCACTTTACCGCGTATCCGCCGAATGTCTCGTTCGACGCGTAATCCCGCCATACGTGCAGAGAAGGTGGCCGTACGGGAAGGGTCGACAAGGGAAATTCGCGTCGAGGCAGAGCCGGTGACTGACGGGCTTCGGGTTCGGCCATCTACTGACGTTGCCCCACGCTTTCACCCGGACGTTCGAAGGACCGCTCCGCCCCGATAACGGCCCTTCGTGCGCCGCACACGTCAGGCGTGTTGTCGGCCGGACCGGTCATCCGCAGCACATTGCGCCCCACCTGCGCGCGTATAGAAAAAGCGCGCGCCGGTGGTTCGGAAGCGCGATGCCCGGCGGCAAACCGGGCAGCACGAATCAGAATATGTTGCGAAGGCCGAGCGCGACGCCGGTCTGGTTGTTGCGGCCCGGAAAGTCTGCTTGCGCCGCGCCAGTGCCGCGGATGAAATCGACCGTGCCATACACTTCGGTCCGCTTGGACAGCGAGTATTCGGCTAGCAGCACGCCCGAGTAGCGGACGCCGCGGCCGAGCGTGGTGCCGTCGGCGTTCAACGCATTGCGGGAGTGATCGTAGTATGCTGCGGCAGTCAACAGCAGCGGCGGCGTTACCTGCCAGGTGGTACCGACGTAGAAGCCGTCGTCGATGCGGTTGGTATTCGTCACCGGCGCCGAAAAGGCGGCAGCCGGCGAGTTCGCGGCCGACATGAAAAGGTCGACCATACCGGTGTTGTCCTGCGCATGCAGCCAGCCTGCGTAGGCCTTGACCGTGCTGAACGCATAGACAGCGCTCACGTTGACAACATTGAACTTGTTGTTGTGTGCATCGCTGTTCTGCTGAAAGCCGGCATCAAGGGACAAGCCGCCGTACGTATAGGCCGCCGTCAAGCCGTACATGTTGTTCGCGCCGGTGCTGCCGGCCACACCGCCAAAGCTATACATGGCTTCCACGTTCAGGCCGCCGAACTGGCCGTTGTACTTGACGGAGTTGTTCTGGCGCAGGCCGTATCCGAGTGCGCCAGGCAACCAGCCGTCCTGATCGTAGTTACCGACGGTCAGCGGGTCGTAGACGTTCCCTAGCTGGTCGAATAGCGGCGTATTCTGGCGACCGAAGGTCACCGTGCCATACTGGTTGCTAGACAGCCCAACATAAGCCATCCGGTTGAAGAGGGTATTCTGGCTCGCAAACTGGCCGTTCCACAGGTTGAAGCCGTTCTCAAGCCGGAACACCGTAGACAAGCCGCCGCCCAGGTCTTCAGAACCCTTCAAGCCCCAACGGCTTCCGGTGATCGGGCCGACGCCCATCGATACCTGGCTGTCGTTGTTCGCATTGGCGTTGGTGAGATAGCGGACGCTCGTGTCGACGATGCCGTACAGGGTGACCGAGCTTTGCGCGAAAGCGGATTGGGCCGCGATGGCGATAAGTGCGCCACCGATGGCGCTGATGGTTTTCTTCACAGAGTATCTCCCCATGTTTAGTTGTAAGACAAACCGCTGGTCTATATAACCGCTGCGGTTCATGCGCGGCTTTTGGCCTGCGCGCAATGATATTTCCGTCAAATTAAATCGGGATCTGTTTTCAATTTTTGTGTCTCCCGTTTACAACATTGGATTGACTTTCGTATCACCGGACACTGCCAGCGAATTCTTGTATATGGTCGGAACAGCCCTGTTATGCCTGCTGCCGCTCAGCGTTGTTGAGCGGCAGCAGGCCAGGCTGACGGCACAAAGCCGCAGAAACGCGACTAGACGCCAGAATAGCGGGGTGGCCGTTTAACCTTGAAAGCGGTCGTCTAGATGCTGCATGGACGACCGTCTGAGGTGGGTCGACTCCCGTCCCACGTCTCGCTCGGAGGTTGACATTCGCTGAATGCTGAAACGACGGATCTCGGATGACTGCAATGGGTGATAACGCCGTGAATGAGACTGATGCGATAAACGACTTCAGCGTATAGGGCCTAAAATTATAAATAGCGCCAGTCCCTTTGTGTGGGGCAGCTCGCCCTATCCTCTTCTGTCAATGGCAGGCGGCCATGAACACTCACGATGCGCCTTTTGTTCGCCCGGTGCTGGCTGCACTTTGCGCGGCCTCGCTCGCCACACTCGCCGCGTGCGGCGGAAGCGCCTGCTTCGGCTTCGACGGCTGTAGCGGCGGAAACGGGACGCCGAACGTCGCCGTATCCGGCACGGCAGCCATCGGCAAGGCGCTCGCCAGCGCGACGGTTAGCCTCAGTTGCGCGTCGGGTTCGGGCGCCACCCTGTCAGACGGCGGTGGACACTACAGCACGACCCTCAACGCCACGCTTCCCTGCATCCTCACCGTGACCGCCGGCGGCACGACCCTGCATTCGCTGGCATTTGCCGGCGGCACTTTCAATACGACGCCTGAGACCGAACTGATGCTCGTCTATCTCGCTTCGCAACTTGGCACAAACGAGGCCAGTCTGATTGCGAATTTCCAGAACAATTCACAGTTCCAGCGGGTGCTGGAAAATCAGACCGATGTACTGGCTGCGCAAACGGCAGTTGTCGCGAATCTGCAGCAGCGATATGCGGTCACGCTGACGGCACCGGCGTTTCTGACGACGCCGTTTGTCGTCGGGCAAGCAGGGGTGGACAGCGATCTCGGCGCGCTGGCGACAGCAGGCGCCATCGACGTCAATGGCATGCCCGATCCGGCTGCCGTCTCGCTGCTGTCCGCGGCGGGTCTCGCCCATCCGCTCACAACGACGTCCACACCTTCATCCGGCACTGGCGGAACAGGGAGCGCCCCCGGCGGCATGATGTGAACTGAGGCAGTTTGAGGCTGGCGTCATCAGGCAGAGGTCGGCCAGGAACGATCCATCGTCGTTGGACTCTCGCTCCGCATTCACTGCGCCGTGACCGCCATTTCGTCTGGACCAGCGACGAGAGTCCCGACACATCTGGACGCGACGTCTTCAAGCAAGCTGTAGCGGTCGTGCCCAGATGAATTTGCGCCGGCGGGTGCCTTTGCCGGCGCACACTGCTGCTGCGCCCTGAGACAGGGCTAAACCAGTTCCGCTTCAGGCTTCCTTAGAAGCGCGTGCGCAACCCGACCGTGCCGACCACCTGGTTTGCCGTCGACGACGCACCACCCGACGTATTGATGAAGGCGACAACGTTTTGGCCGATTGCGTGCTGATACATGGCTTCGGCGTAAACATCCGTGCGCTTGGAAAACGCGTAGACAGCTTGCAAGTTGACCTGATTCCACTTCGGATCCTTGCCGTACTGCGTACCGGTCGCATTAAACGCGCCTGACAGATGGGCATCGGTGTACGTGTCAGTGATGCCCAGCGTAATCGCCGGTGTCAGCGTGTACTTGGCGTTCAGTTCATAGTTGTTGAAGCGCTGCGAACCGTTGTTGAGGTTGAACGATTGCGTGCCCTGATAAAAGCTGTTCGTATACACGAAGCCGACCACTGCCGGGCCGAAGGTGTAGTTCAGACCCGCGCCGATCGTGCGCTGAACGTTCGCCCCGAACCGGAAGCCAGCCGTCTGGGCAGGCGCTTCGCCGAGGTCAACTGCGCCGCTGGTGTTCACTTGGGGGGCAGCGCCGTTGCCGTTGATCTGCAGGTAGCCGGCGGCCATCTTGAACGGGCCAAACTCGTAGCTTGCGCCCGCGCTGTAAGCACGGTTCAGCGTGAAGTCAGTGTTGTTGGAGAACGCGTAGAGGCCGCCGAACTTCAGGCCTGCATAATTGCTGCTCGTGTACTTAACCGCGTTGCTCATCCGCAGCGTGTGGTTCAGGTTGTCGTTGTCAAACGGGTGCGCGAAGCCCGTGTCGCCGAACGTGCCGGCCGTACCGGACAGCGGTGCCACGAAGTCCACCAGTGAGTCATACTGGCGGCCCAGCGTCACCGTACCGAAATCGCTGCTGCTCAGGCCGACAAACGCCTGACGACCAAACATCCGGCTGTTCTGGCCGAGCTTACCGTTCTGCACGTTGAAGCCGTTTTCCAGCACGAAAATGGCCTTCAGGCCGCCACCGAGGTCTTCGGCGCCACGCAGACCGAACCGGCTGCCGTTAATGGTGCCGCTGGTTGCCTGAAACAGGCCGCCGTGCGAAGTGGCGGAGGTCTTGACGTTGTTGGTATACATCAGGCCGGCATCGATCAGGCCGTACAGGGTGACCGAACTCTGTGCATGGGCGGCCGATGCGGCGAGTGCAGCGGATACGGCGAGAGCTACGGGGATCTTTTTCATGAATTAACTCCAGCGGATTGCGATTCAGGCGGAAAACAGCGGCGCGAGTATAAGAGGCAGGTAGCCTCATGATGTCATTTCCGGGCTGGATTTCACCGTTACGTTTTGCTGAGATAATTCGTCATAAATCCGAAATAATTCTGGCGAAATCCCTGCCAGAAAAGGCGCGGTGCTGTTTTTCATCCCATCCGGGACGCATCCGGGACGCATCGCCGTTGTATTGAAGCGACGGCATCAGGTTAGCCGGCATCCCACCACTGACATGACATCTGACAGCGCCCATCTGTATCTGGCTTTGACACAACGACACGCACGCCGACACCTCGATCTGGCCTCGACATGTTGCCGGTACGTTTTGACAAACCGAGGTACAGATGCCTCGGCTGTTCGCTGGCACGACCGTTCGTCGAGATAGAGCTAAACGTTAGACAAATGGTCGTTCAGGCTTCGCTGACCGTGCGTAGTCGGGATGAATTAGTAAGGACTTCCCCGGTCTGCGGATCGTCACCGTCTGGTGCGATCA
>NZ_JALQCK010000074.1:0-23056 GCF_030464835.1 Paraburkholderia sp. WS6 | reverse complement strand
AGCCGGCAAAGAGAAGTAGGTGCCGCCCCGCACAGGGGCAACGCTAATAGACCACCAACAATTCAAGGAAAGGCCAAAGCCCCAGGCAAACAGACAACAAGCGCCGCGCAGGCAACCAATTCAAGGAAAGGCCAACGCCCTAAGAACACGGCCAATGCCGCCGCAAAAGGCAAAAAAAACCTTAAAGCCTCTGCCCAACAGCAAGCAAAAAAATCCGCCGCCACTGCTTAGCCTGCCGCTCGCCCAGCATGGGCAAAACCCAAACCTGATGCTTAGCGTCTTTGACCATCAAAGCGACCTGCCATAGAGCGTCATGGCATTGCACCTCAGCCCCAAGCAGATCAGCAAAAATATAAGCCCCCAGCTCGCCGCCAAGGCGAACCTCACAAAACCGCTTACCAGCAGCAAGCCGTACCGAACCCCAGGTTCCTGTAAGTTCGTGAGTCCAATCACCATCGCGAACATTAGAAGCGACCTCCTTCCGACGCCGCCACCAATAAACAACCGCAGCAACCAAAAGCAACCCAACAAAAACAGCAACCCCAACAGCAACAGCCAAACCAAAAGCCGCCTGCAAGGCATAAAACGCCCGCACAGCGCCATACACCAGCGCGATCAGCGCAATGAGTGCAACAATAATCGGCATCGCAAGCTCACCCGGCAAAAAAACTCAGGCTAGCACGAGCAACGCGAAACCTCATGGCAAAAAACATTGCGAAAAACGCGCCGCCGCGCAAAGCCCAATCGTTACGGCTGCTTATGCGTCGCCGCCCAATCCTTCACCGCCTTCAGCGTATTCTCGACGTGCTTCTCCGGCGACAGACTCGTGTACTCGTAAATAATCTTGCCGTCCGGCGCAATCACATACGACACACGATTGGCCATCGAACTATGCATCGGCATGCCGGCATCATAGGCGCCGATCACCTTCGAGTCGGCATCGGCCGCCACCGGGAATTTGCTGCGGCATTCGCTCACCGAAAACTTCGTCAAGGTGTCGATGTTGTCGTGCGATACGCCAATCACCGTCGCGCCATATTTCTTGTACTCGTCGACAGCTTCGGCAAACTCGTGGGCTTCGATCGTGCAGCCCTGCGTGAAAGCCGCCGGATAGAAATACACCACCACCGGCCCTTTCTTCAATTCGTCGGCAAGCGAATACGCGTAGGTCTTGCCGCCCAGTGAAGCCTGGGCGGTAAACGGCGGCGCGGCATCACCCGGCTTGAGCGTGGCTGAAGCCGTCAGCGAATGCATCGCGAATCCCACCGACAAGACAGCCGCCAGCGTCATCGGAATGAGTTTTCTCTTCATCTGCAGTCCCCTCGAAACGTTAATGCACGCAGTCAGTGCAATAAGCCGAAGGTCACGGCGTTCAGCCGAACCTCGGCAACCTCAATACGCTATTGAAACACGTACAGACAAGGTACGTCAGAACCTGCTCGACGGATGCATCAGGCGGCTTCTTCGATATGCGCGCCGAACCACGCCGCAGCGGACAGGTTCAGCTCCGCCAGCACCTCGGGCGTAAGCGCCGCGAAGCCGGGCGGCGCATCGGGTCCGGCTGCGATCAATGCGGCATCGGCGCCCTCGCCGGCCGCTTCGGCAATCCGCAACAAGGTGCCGAGCGCGCCGCCGCGCGTGATGATCGCTTCACGAATCTGCGGGGCAAGGCCGAGCTTCTCGAGGACAGCCGCCGGCGTGCTGCCGAGCACCACATGGACCAGAGAAAAAATTCCTGTCATGAAAGCGGCGTCGGCAAAATCGTCATCGGACGGGCGCAGCCAGCCTGCCGCCAACTCCATGAAGCGCGAGCGCGTGCCGGCCAGTTGCACCAGCGGATCGGCGCGCCACGGCAGATCGCCGCTGTCCGCGTACAGCAGTAGTTGCGCCCAGCGCGCAATCTGCCGCGTGCCGGTGGCGATGATGGCCTCACGCAGCGAGCCAATATTGCGCCCCAGCCCGAACGCGCTCGAATTGACGAGGCGCAGCAGTTGCACCACCACGCTCGGATTCAGCTTGAGTTCCGCTTCGAGTTCGACAATCCGGGCATCGCGCGACAACAGCGCCAGCAAACGCAGCAAACCGGGGCGCGGCGAGCGGTTGCGCGGCGCGGCCAGCACCTGCGGCCGCGCGAAGAAGTATCCCTGGAACAGGTCGAAGCCGAGATCGCGAGCAAGCATAAAGTCTTCGCGCGTCTCGACCTTCTCGGCGATCAGTGTCTTGCCGTGGCTACGGACCGTCGACGCCAGTTTGGCAAGCACTGACCGCTCGGTCTGCAGGAAGTCGATCTTGACGATATCGGCGTGCGGCAGCGCGGCGAGCAGCTCATCCGACAGTTCGCTGACGTCGTCGAGCGCCACCTGGAAGCCGGCGCGGCGCAATTCGGTCAGCCGGCGGGCCAGGTGCGCATCGAACTTGACGGTTTCGAGGATCTCGAGCACAAAGCGCTCGGGCGGCATCAGATGGACGATGTCGTTAAAGAGCAGCGCGCGGTCGATATTGACGAAGCCGCGGTGCTGGCCCAGCACGGCCGCCACGCCGATCCCGCCGATCGCGCGAGCCACGACCTGCGCCGTCGCCTGGGCGTCGTCGCTGACTTCGGCATAGTTATGCGCGCCGGATCGAAACAATAATTCGTAAGCATTGAGCGCGCCGTCGCGATCGAGAATCGGCTGGCGCCCCAGATAAACGTACTGTGCCCCGGACGCCGGGTCGGCGTCTTCGGCGCATTGTTCAAGCACCTCGATGTGCCGGGGGGTGGCCCTGACAAAGTGACGTTCAGACATGGATCATCGGTGCAAGTGTTCGGAAAGCTACGCAGCGACGTCATCGCCGGCACTGCACAGCAGGTTTGACGTATTAACGGAAACGAAGCCGGTCCACTTTAACTGAATCGCCCTCGCGACGCCGCCGGGCCACGCCGCCGCTTCCTTACCATTTGTTTTTTGCAGCAGGCGCTAAAGATTTTCCGCCGCGGGTCGTTATCTTGTTCTGATGGGGCGGCCTGATACCTCTCAACCGCCCGAATACGGCGGGCAGTACGCCGCCCCGCCTGCAGACGAACACAGGTTGCCAGCGACAAACATGGAAGCGAACAGGATCACCGCGCCCCGCCGGGGCTCCTTGCGCACGGTCATCGACCGGTTTCGTGCGTTCGGCCGGCATGCCCACGGCAAACCGCAGGCCGGCGCCAGCCGCACTGCGCAACTGGAACAGGTGGTCGGCGCCGTCGACCTGCTGGCGCACATCGATGAGGGTCTGCGCTTCCTCTATGTTTCCGACGCGAGCCTGCGCTTCATCGGTTATCACCGCGAGTATCTCGAGACCATCACGCTGCACGATCTCGTGGCGCCTGCCGACGTGCCGCGCCTCGATGCGCTGCTGACGCGCGCTACCTCCACGGGCAACGTCGAAAAGGCCACACTCGGCCTCATCAAGTCACTGACCTACCCGATCACAGTCGAATTGCGCGTGGTACGCAGCATGCATGACGGCGTCGAAGGCTATGCGATCGCCGGCTTCGACGTATCCGCGTGGCGCGCCACCGAGGAACGCCTGACCCAGGCGCTGCATCTGGACCGCCTGACCAACCTGGCCAATCAACCGGCGCTGATCCCCGCGCTGCTCGACGCGCAGCAACAAGCTGACGCCCACGGCACGCCGGCCGCGCTATTGCTGCTCGACCTCGACGACTATCAACGCGTGAACCGCGCGCTCGGCTACGATGCCGGCGACGAGATGTTGCGCGACACGGCGCGGCGTCTATTGAACATGACGAGCCCGAACGAGACGGTAGCGCGGGTCGCCAGCGACGAGTTCGCGATCCTCGTGAAGCCTGCCGCGAGCCGCACCGACGCCGCCGCCGCGGCCGAAGCGCTGGCGCGCCGCCTGCTGACCGCGATCCAGCAGCCGTATGTCTTCAACGGCCAGCAGGTGCACCTGTCGGCAAGCATCGGCATTGCGCTCTACCCCGACGTGCGCCACGCGAACGACGACGCCGCCCACGACACTCACCTGCTGCGCTGGGCCGACCATGCCTTGCTGCAGGCCAAAGCGGCGGGCGGCAACACGCTCGCCTTCTATGTACCGGACGACAACCCCGCCGACGCCGAGCGCCTGAAGCTGGAGGCCGATCTCTACGACGGCGTGCGCAATGGCGAGTTTTCGCTGCACTTCCAGCCGATCACGAGCAGCCGCACGCACGGCGTGGTCGGCGTGGAAGCGTTGATCCGCTGGTCGCATCCGGTGCACGGCCTCGTGCCCCCTTCGATGTTCATTCCGCTCGCGGAATCGATCGGCCTGATCAACTTCCTCGGCAACTGGGTGTTGAAGGTCGCCTGCATGCAGTTGATCCAGTGGGACGCGCGGGGCATCTCGTTGCAATACGTCGCCGTCAACGTGTCGCCGCAGCAGTTCCGCGATCCGCGTTTCAAGGACAGCGTGCGCGAAGCGATCGAGTTGACGGGCATCGATCCGCGCCGCCTCGTGTTCGAGATCACCGAAAGCCTACTGATGCACGACCCGGCGCATGCCAAGGGTTTGCTCGAAGAACTGACGGCGATGGGCATCCGCTTTGCCGTCGACGATTTCGGCACCGGCTATTCGAGTCTGGCTTACCTGCAACGATTCCCTTTGGCTAAGCTCAAGATCGACAGGAGTTTTGTCGAGAATCTGCTAACCTCCCGGAACGATCAGGCAATCGTTAGCGCGGTCGTCGGGCTCGCACAAACGCTCGATCTCGAACTGGTTGCAGAGGGCGTCGAAACTGAAGCACAACGCAGCCTGCTCACCGAGATGGGATGCGACCATATTCAGGGATGGCTCGTCTGCAAGGCGTTGCCCTCCGACGAACTTGCACAGCGTTTCGAAGCGCGCACGCTTCACCTGCACACCGCATAACGATGCGGGCAAACCTCGTGCGCAGCGGAAGTTGCCGGCCTCGTGCCGGTGTGGCACTCATTGGAACACGTATGGCTTTGGCGGGACTCACATGGTAAAGGCGGCGGTGCTCGACCGGCTCTGGACTCGAATGAGCGAGCGCGGCGATTTCCCCATGCTGTCGCAGTCGTTGCGCACCACCATGGCGGCGATGAACAACGACGACCTCGACTTCACCGGCCTCGTGCAGGTCGTGTTGTCGGATTTCGCGTTGACGCAAAAAGTGCTGCGGCTGGCCAACTCGGCCATGTACATGGCGTTCGGCGGCAACATCACTACCGTGTCGCGCGCGCTGATGGTGCTCGGCATGGACGCGGTCGGCCATCTGGTGGTCGGCCTGAAAATCGTCGATCACTTTCATCACAGCGCGCCGCGCCGTATCGACGCGAAACTCGAATTGAACCGCACGCTGCTGTCGGGCTGCGTCGCGCGCAAGCTGACCGAGCGCGGCGATCTGCGCGCCGGCGAAGAAGCCGTGGTCTGCACGCTGATGCGGCAGATCGGCAAGCTGCTGGTGGTGTTCTATCTCGACGCCGAGTGGGATCAGATCCGCCGGCATATCGACGACGGCACCCTCGAAGCCGATGCCTGCGTGCTGGTGCTCGGCGTCACGTTCGACGAAATCGGCGCCGAAGCCGCGGTGCGCTGGCGCCTGCCGGACATGATCCGCTCCGGCATGGGCGAGTTCGATCCGCTGGACGTCGAGCAGCCACGCCAGGTGCAGTGGCTGCGCGCCATCACCAACTATTCGACGGCGGTCGCCGACGTGCTGACCCAGCAGAACATGCCGGACTGGGAGCGCGAAGAACGCATCTCCGAACTGGCGCAGGAATACAGCCATGCATTGAATACCGATCCGGACGTGCTGCATGGAATGAGCATCGCGCTCGCCCGTGAAGAAGGCGGCGACGGCGTGATGCGCGAGATCGTCGAGCTGCGCGCCAATGCGGACGCGATCGCGCGCGAGGCGCTCAATCCGGAAGCACGCATCGCGGCGGGGGTGGGCGATCTGCGCGGCCTGCCCGACGGCAGCGCGCTCGCGCCGGCCCTCGCGCTGGCCGCGGAAACCGTGCTGGCGGCGCTCGGCTTTGCGCGCACGGTGGTGTTCGTCAAGCACAGCAACGGCACCTTCAAGGCGCGCCTAGGGCTCGGTCCGAAGATCGACGCGGCGCTGCCGAAGCTGTCGTTCAACACCGCGTTCGAGCCCGATGTGTTTCACCTCGCAATCGCGAACTCGGTCGGCATTTTCATCGAGAACGCACGTGACCCGAAGATGGTCGCGCGATTGCCGGAATGGTTCCGCCGTTCATTCGACGACGCCCGGGCCTTCGTGCTGCTGCCGGTAGTCGACGACACCGATCAGACGGTGGCGCTGCTATATGGCGATTGGTCTCATACGCAGGAGCCACGCCGAATATCCCAGAAGGAAATGAGCGCGTTGAATGAGTTAGCCAAGGAGTTAGGACGTTTTTTTGGCCTGGGGCAGATGCAGGAAATGGAGACGATGTGAAGACGTGGCGTGATCGTTGATCACGGTGCTTCACTCTCACCGGTTTTGTGTTTGCCCTAAATCACGAATCTCAGATGTGCAAAGGCCAGCGTGCGCAGCATGCCGGCCTTTGCTTCAAACCTCAAACCCGCCCCTCAATCCTCAATCCGCTCCAACCCCTCCGCACTCCGATCCGCCACCCCGGCCCACGCCCCAGCCGCCAACGCGAGCAGCGCGATCTCTTCCACCGTCAACGGCTGCAAGCGCGCGCACAAGGCATCGAGCTCATCCCACGCCCCGCGCTCAAGCGCTTCGACTGCGGTCAGCAACAACCCCAACACGCCCTGCCGATGCAAGATGCCCGCCTGAATCGGCCGCGATAGCGTCAGCACATTCAGTGTGCTTTCGAGCGAGCCACCAAACACCGCATCGACAAACGAAAACACGCCGGTCAGAAACGCTGCATCGGCTTCGTCACGCCCCGCTTCGGGCAAGCGCTCGATCGCCAGCTCCATGAAGCGCGCCCGGGTCGCCGCGAGTTGCAACAGAGGATCGTCCTCGAGCGCAACCTTGCGGCCATCCGCGTACAACAGCAATTGCGTCCAGCGCGCGATCCGATTCGTGCCGGTCGCATTGATCGCTTCGCGCAGCGTCGTGACCTTGTGGCCGACGGCGAGGCCGCTCGAATTCGCGAGCTTCATCAGATGCATGACCAACACCGGATTCAGCTTGAGTTCGGCTTCGAGTTGCGCGACGGTTGGGTCGCCCGACAGCAGTTGCAGCAGGTTCAGCAATGCATGCCGCGGCGCGCTGACACGCCGCGTCGTCGAGGTCTGCGCACGCGCGAAGAAGTAGCCCTGGAAACGGTCGAAACCGAGACCATGCGCCTCTTCGAAATCGGCCTGTGCATCGAGACCCAGCGCAATCAGCAGCTTGCCCGCGGACTTGAGCACGCTCGTCAATTTGGGCAACAGCGCTTTCGACGCCCGTAGGAAATCGATCTTGACGACTTCCGCGTAGGGCAGCAGCTTCGCAAACGTTTCATCGGGCTGCGTCACTTCATCGAGTACGAAGCGATAGCGCCGCCCGTGCAATTGAACGATGCGCGCAATCAGCGCATCGTCGACCACAATCGACGGCGACAATTCGAACATGAAGCGGTCAGTGGGCAGGTGCAGGATCGAATCGTCGAACAGCATCTCGCGGCTTACATCGACGTAAGCGGGATGCCCGGTGAGCGCACCGCGCAGATTGCCCTGCATCAACCCGCGAATCACGGCTCGCGCCACGAGCTGCGCGGGATCGGGCGCGCGGCCCGGCGAGGCATCCGCAGCCGAATCGGCGGCCGGTGCGGCACCCGCGTCAGATTCGGTGCCCATAGGCAATTCCGGCGCGCGCACCTTGATCTCATAGCCGCACAGCATGCCGTCCCGATTCAGAATCGGCTGGCGCGCGAAGCTGGCATTCAGTTGCGCATCGTCCGCAACCCCCGTCTGGCTCGGTTTCTCGATTGCGATGGTTGTCATTCTGGTCCCCCGCTAAGCGCCGCCCTGGCGCTTCCTGCTGTATTTTGGTTTTTGCTGCACCAATCGCGCACATCCAAGCCCTGAGGCCCTTTGCGCGTGCGGTGTGCCCGCCGATTTTAGCGCAGGCCGATGCGCGCGGACATGTCAACGCCGCAATATCTCGAAATAATTGGCAACCTGTCTCGCTGAAGAGAAGGAAAGAATCGACGATACTCTTGTGCAGTGCAGAAGCGTTCCACCACCGGCCTTTAACCACCAAGGAAAATCATGGACGTCAAAAGCGTGCTGTCAAATGCCTTCGCGATGCCGATCACGAGCCCGGCGTTTCCGATGGGTCCGTATCGTTTCGTCGACCGGGAATTCCTGATCATCACTTACCGCACCGATCCGGACAAACTGCGCGCCGTGGTGCCCGAGCCGCTGCAGATCGGCGAGCCGCTTGTCCATTACGAATTCATTCGCATGCCGGATTCGACCGGCTTCGGCGACTACACGGAAAGCGGTCAG
The DNA here is from genome assembly GCF_030464835.1 of Paraburkholderia sp. WS6. NCBI lineage: Bacteria > Pseudomonadati > Pseudomonadota > Betaproteobacteria > Burkholderiales > Burkholderiaceae > Paraburkholderia > Paraburkholderia sp. WS6. The sequence goes on along the minus strand of NZ_JALQCK010000074.1, from coordinate 14,596 downwards.
GTGATCCCGGTGTCGTACAACGGCGTGGCAGGTGGTTACACGCTGGCGATGTATCTGGACGACCATCCGCCGATCGCCGGCGGCCGCGAGTTGTGGGGCTTTCCGAAGAAGCTCGCCTCGCCGGTGCTGGAAGTCCATACCGACACGCTCGTCGGCACGCTCGATTACGGCCCCGTGCGCATCGCCACCGGCACGATGGGCTACAAGCATCGGCAACTGGATCTCGCGCAGCAACAGAAGCGTCTGGAGACGCCGAACTTCCTGCTGAAAGTCATTCCGCACGTGGACGGCACGCCGCGCATTTGCGAACTGGTGCGCTACTACCTGCAAGACATCACCCTTAAAGGTGCATGGACAGGTCCCGCCTCGCTCGAACTGGCACACCATGCTCTGGCGCCGGTCGCGGAATTGCCGGTGCTCGAAGTCGTCGAGGCACGGCATCTGCTTGCCGATCTGACACTAGGACTCGGTGAAGTGGTGTTCGACTATCTCGATCAGCCTGAAGCGAACCTGCGCTGACAGCCTCAAAAGACAACCGGCCGCATCAAGCGGCCGGTTGTCTCAAGCAAAACCATTCAAGCAAAGCCATTCAGGCAAAACACCCAACGCCTTACTTCAACACGACCTTCACGTCGAAGTACTTCGCGGCGAAGCGGTCGATCGTGCCGTCGGCCTTCAGTTCCTTGAGCGCCTGATTCACGGCGTCCTTCAACGCCTTGTCGCCCTTGCGGATGCCGAAGCCCACGCCCGCGCCAAGCAGCTTCTCGTCACTGACGGCCGGGCCGGCGAAGTCGAAGCCTGCGCCTTGCGGCTTCTTCAGAAAGCCCTTCGAAGCCGCTTCCGCGTCCTGGAAGGCGGCGTCCAGACGGCCCGATGCGAGGTCGGCGTAGATCTGGTCCTGCGTCTGATACGGCACGACGTCGACGCCAGCCGGCGCCCAGCGCGCCTTCGCATAAGTTTCCTGAATCGTGCCTTGCAACACGCCGACGTGCTTACCCTTGAGCGAGGCCGCCGTAGGCAGCAGACCGCTGCCCTTCTTCGCGATCATCTGATTCGGGATCGTGTAGATCGGATCGGTGAAGTCGATGGCCTGGCGGCGCTGTTCCGTGATCGTCATGTCCGAGTTGATCGCGTTGAACTTGCGCGCTTCCAACGCCGGAATCAGGCCGTCGAACGAATTCTCGACCCACACGCATTTCACCTTCAGCTTTGCACACACGGCATTGCCGATGTCGATATCGAAACCTTGCAGCTCGCCCGACGGCGACTTCGATTCGAACGGCGCATATGACGCCTCGACGCCGAAGCGCACTTCCTTGATATCCACTGCCGATGCGGACCCTGCCGCTACCGTTGCCGTCGCGAACAGCGCAAGCGCAGCCATGTTTCGCCAATTCATCTTCATTACGGGTGTTCCTCTACGGTATTGAATAAGACGGAGCCGAATCCGGGCGAGCATGATTGCCGCGCCAAAAATGCGATTCAAACTCGTGCGGCCAGTGTGGTGCAGCGCAACAGCCGCGAGGGCGGGATTGTACAGGCTTCGAATCGCGGTCCTGCAGGCGGCCCTGTAAGCGGCCCTGTGGGCGCCCCTTTGTCCGGCTCGTTTGGCGAACCGGATAACGCGCGCTTAAAGGTGCAACTTCGTGTCGCGCTCAGGCAAGCCGGCACGCACTCCGATGCACGTCAGACCGCACCGTCGCCGGCCGCGAAATCGCTGCCGAGCCGCTCCGACAGATGCGTGTAGACCGCCGCGACATGCGGCAGATGACGCGACTCCGGATGCGCCAGCACCCAGACCTGCGATTCGGCTTCGTCGAGCGGCGGTGTCAGTTGCACGAGATCGTCGCGCTCACGCGCGAGGAAGGTGGGAAAGATGCCGACGCCGAAGCCGCGCACCACCAACTCGAACACCGCCATCACGCTATTGGTCTTGTAGCGCGGCTCGACCGTCGGGCAATGGCGCTTACGCCATAGAACCGAAGGATGATCGCCAAGCGAACTGTCCGGTGCCGCCCAATCGCAGCGCGACAGCGCTTCGGCATCGCTCGCCCGGATACCGCTCCCCTTCGCGGCAAACACGGCGATGCGCAGCGGGCCCACATGTTTGCCGACCAGATGATCCGGTGCTCGGCGCGTGGCGCGCACGGCGATATCGGCGTCGCGTTTGGTCAGGCTCGCGAGGCTGTTGGTGGCGGTCAATTCGAACGACAACGCCGGATGCAGCGCCGCGAAATCACGCAATGCGGGCAGCAGGAGGCCGTAGAGCACGGTATCGGTGGTCGTCACATGAACCGCGCCGCTGACGCGGTCACTGCTCGCCTGCACGGTCGAGCGCGCCGCCGCCAACTCGCTTTCGATGCGCTCGGCGTGACGCGCCAGTTGCGCACCGAGCGGCGTCGCGCGATAACCGCTGCGCGAACGCTCGAATAGACGCTGCCCGAGCCCGCGTTCGATCCGCTGCACCGAGCGAAAAATCGTCGAGGCGTCGATACCCAGGCGCTGCGCGGCTTCCGCCAGCGTGCCGGCGCGCACCAGCGCAAGAATGGTCTGGGTATCCGCCGAAGTCAGTTCGTATTGCGTTTTTGCACGCATGGTTTGGCAAGCCGCCTGTTTATTCTGAATGCGATCCGGGCTACTTTTACCACATCGACTTGTCGGCCGACGAGCCTTGCCACCGGCACCTGCCGGGACTTCACTCTCGTTTATAGCGGTGACACCATGAAACTCTATTACTCACCGGGCGCCTGCTCGCTGGCCGTTCACATTGCCCTGCGCGAAGCCGGGCTCGACTTCGAAACCGTCAAGGTCAATCTGCAAACGCACAAACTCGCTAACGGCGACGACTACTACGCGATCTCGCCGCGCGGTTACGTGCCACTCGTCGAATTCGACGACGGCTCGCGCCATACCGAGGGCGCCGCGCTATTGCAATACATCGCCGATCTTGCGCCGGCGCGCGCCCTGTTACCGGCCGCCGGAACACCGCAGCGGCTCGAAGCGGTGGCATGGCTCACCTATATCAGCACGGAATTGCACAAGACCTTCAGCCCGTGGCTCTGGCATCAGGAGACAGCCGAATCGACGAAGCTCGAATGCCACACGAAACTCGCTACACGCTTCAGCGAACTCGAGGGTGTACTGACGTCGCGCGACTATCTCACTGGACAGTACTCGGTCGCCGATGCGTACGCATTCACGGTGTTGAGCTGGGCGCGGATGCTGTCGGTGGATCTAGGCCCGTATCCGCACCTCAGCGCGTATCTGGCCCGCATGGCCGCGCGGCCGAAGGTACGTGAGGCGATGGTGGCGGAAGGACTGGTCAGCGAGACCGCGACGCAAGCCGCGTAAGCGGTTTGGTATGAGACGTTGCGCGCGAAGGCGCGCAACGTTCTGCTCTGCAATGACGCGTCTAAACGAGACTGGACAGCGTGTCCTGCGTCGTCTCGACCACCAGCAAACCCGCGCGCAAGCCAGGCTTGACTGTTGCGTTCGGAAACACAAGGCGTTCCTCATCGTGACGCACGGTGTAGCGATAATCGCCATCGCGTGCGAGCACGGTGTCTTTCACGAAGGGCGTGAAATTCGGCACATCCGTGGCCACCAGCAATTCGAATGCGTCGCTCTGCTTGGTAAGCTGGTCGATCACGGTGAACACGCGCGGCATTGCCGTGGGCACGTCGCCGTTCTTTGTACCGGCCAGCAGATGACGCAGCGCTTCGTCCGCGCCGGCGAAACGCGTCAGATCGTTCTGACCGAACGGGCGCACCTTGCCGAGTTCGAGCGTGCACGCTTCGGCGCCACATGCCTGCGCGGTGAAGTGCGAGTACGTGTTGCCCTTGGTCGTATGAAGTAGGACGGCGCTGATGCGCGCTTCGCCGAGCCATTCGAACATGGCGCGCGAGAACGGCTTGCCGGTGTGCGGCAACAAGGCGAATTGCTCGAAAGCCGAGGGGCGGATCGCCGTATGCATGTCGACGTGCCAACGGGCGCCCGGCTCCTGCGACGCGGCGGCAAAGAACTGCGTGGCCGCACGCTCCAACGCCGCCGCGCGCGGCGCTTCGTGGCTGTGCGGCACCTGCTCGTGACGTCCGCTGAAGAGGCGATTCAGATCGTCGTCGCGATACCGGGACGCGTCGCGCATGGCGTCGACGTTGCCGAGAATCACCAGCAGGCGGCACGTCAGCGCGGCATCGCCCTGCGCGATATCGCGCACGAGATACGACAGCAGTTCAATTGGCGCGGTTTCATCGCCATGCACGCCTGCAGAAACGAGCACGCTGCGGGTGCCGTCATCCCGCACTGCGGGCTCCATGAGCAACACGCCGTCGTCAAGCCACGACCAGCGCACGGCGTTGTCGTTGTTGGCGCACACACCCTGCGCTTCCTGCGCGCCAGGCCGCGTCCCCGCCAACGTGTAGGCAAGAAAATCGTCGAGCATCGAAACCGGCATGCCGTGCTCAGCGCTGGAAGTCATACAGCGAGCCCAGACCGAGAATCTGCGTCAGTTCATCGAGCGCAGTGCGCGACTCAGCGAGCAATTGCGGATCGGTCAGATCGGACGGTGCAAGACGATCGCGATAATGCTTTTCGATCCACGTATCGAGGCGACCGAACAGCTTGTCGTTGATCCACACGCCAGGCGTCACTGCCGCGCGCTCCGCATCGTTCAGCACCACGCGCAGACGCAAACATGCCGGGCCGCCGCCGTTCTTCATGCTTTCGCGCAGATCGAACACGAGCACGTCGTCGATCGGACCGGTGTGCGAGGTCAATTCGTCAAGGTATGCACCCACGCGCGCGTTTTCGCGGCATTCCTGCGGCACCACCAGCACCTGCTTGCCGTCCGGGCGCGTCAGCAACTGGCTGTTGAACAGGTACGACGTGACCGCGTCGGACACGCTCACTTGCGCATCGGGCACTTCGATCACGTTGAACTCGGCCTTCAGCCCGGAGAGCTTCGTGCGCAGTTCGTCGTACACCGCGTTCTGTTCGACGAACGCGAGTTGATGGCAGAACAGCGTATTGCGGTTGCCGACCGCGATCACGTCGTTATGGAACACGCCCGCGTCGATCACGTCGGGGTTCTGCTGTGCGTACACCGTGGCCGCTTCCGCCAGACCGTGACGATGTGCGACTGCGCGGCTCGCTTCGAAGGTCTGACGTGCGGGAAAACGCTTCGGCTCCGGTCCGCGGCGATATTCGCTGCGGCCATACACGAAGAATTCGACGCCACGTGTGCCGTAATCCGAGCAGAAACGCGTGTGATTCGCCGCGCCTTCGTCGCCGAGTGCCGGCGTGCCGGGCAGCGCTTCATGCACCGCGAAACGATCGGCGTCGCTGAAAATCGCGCGCAAGGTGCGGCGCGTCGATTCATGCTCGATCGCGCGATGCAGCTTGCTGCACAGATTAGCCGGCGTGAAGTGCACGCGGCCGTCGTGCGTGTCGGCCGACGGACTCACCGTCGCCGCATTCGCGGTCCACATCGCCGAAGCCGAACTCGCCGCCGCCAGCAACTCGGGCGCGTCTTTGGCGACGCGTGCGATCACCGTCGCGTCGTCGCCCGAAAAGCCGAGTTCGCGCAGGAGACGCATCGAAGGACGCTCCTGCGGCGGCAACACGCCTTGATGAAAGCCGAGATCGGCCAACTGCTTCATCTTGCGCAGGCCCTGCTTGGCAGCGGCCTTCGGATTTGCGACCGACTTCTCGTTGTTCTGCGACGCAACGTTGCCGAACGAGAGCCCGGCGTAGTTGTGGGTCGGGCCGACGAGACCGTCGAAATTGGCTTCAGTGGCTTGCATCGTCGATCCTTAGAATTGAAGGCCCGGCGAAACGCTCGCGGGCATTTGCAGTTGCGCGCTTTCGACAGACGCCATCGGATACGCGCAGTAGTCGGCAGCGTAGAACGCGCTCGGCCGGTGATTGCCCGAACGTCCCGGACCACCGAACGGCGCGCCCGACGATGCACCATTAGTCGGCCGGTTCCAGTTGACGATGCCCGCGCGAATGGTGCGCTGGAAATGCGTCCACAGGGCTTCGTCGTCGGCGAGCAGGCCGGCGGAGAGGCCGAACTCGGTATCGTTGGCTTTTTCGAGCGCCTCGTCGAACGTGCCGTAGCGGATGATCTGCGCCAGCGGTCCGAAATGCTCTTCGTCCGGCAGGTCCTTCACGGCGGTCACGTCGAGAATCGCGGGCGTGACGAAGCCGAGTTTCGGATCGCGCTGCTCCATCTTCAGCAGTGCTTTCGCGCCGTCGGCCAAGAGACGCTCTTGCGCCGCAACCAGACGCGAAGCCGCTCGCGCGGAAATGACCGCGCCCATGAACGGCTGCGGATCGGCGTTGTATTCGCCTACGCTGATGCGCGACGTCACTTCCGTCAGGCGCTCTACAAAGCGGTCACCGAACGCGTCGTTCGGTACGAAGATACGGCGCGCGCACGTGCAACGCTGCCCCGCCGACAGAAACGCCGATTGAATCGTGTGATGCACAGCGGCATCGACATCCGCCACCGGTCCAATCACGAGCGGATTGTTGCCGCCCATCTCCAGTGCGAGGACGATCTCCGGACGGCCGCCGAATTGCTTGTGCAGCAATGTTCCGGTATCCGAACTACCCGTGAAGAACAAGCCATCGATCTGCCGATGATTGGCAAGTGCAATGCCCGTCTCTTTCTCGCCTTGCACAAGGTTCAGCACGCCGGCGGGCAAGCCCGCATCGCGCCAGATCTGCACCGTGAGGGCCGCCACGCCCGGCGCGAGTTCGGACGGCTTGAACACAACCGCGTTACCCGCGATCAGGGCCGGCACGATGTGCCCGTTCGGCAAATGCCCCGGAAAGTTATACGGCCCGAACACCGCCACCACGCCATGCGGACGATGCCGAAGCACGGCAGTGCCGTCAGCCATCGGCGAACGCTTTTCGCCGGTGCGCTCGTTGTACGACTGAATCGAAATCTCGACCTTCGCCGCCATCGAAGCGGCTTCAGTGCGCGCTTCCCACAGCGGTTTACCGGTCTCGCGGCCGATCGCTTCTGCAAGCGCTTCCTTGCGTTCCGTCACGAGCGCGGCGAAGCGGCGCACCACTCCGCAACGTTCGTCGAGACTCAAGGCCGACCACGCCGCGAACGCACGGCGCGCACTGCGTACCGCACGATCGACGTCATCCGCCGAGGCGCTGTTGCCTTCCCACACCGTCGCGCCCGTACCCGGGTTGCGCGACGCGAATGCGGGTCCTGTGCCGGCGGCCCATTCGCCGTCGATGAAAAGCTCGCTCATGATCATCCTTGTTTGTGTTTCAGCGGCAGTACCCGAACCGGGTCGCCTGCCTTGACGTCGAGTGCGGCCGCCTCGGCGGCGCTCATGCGGAACACGCCGTCTTGCGGCACGCCGGCAGCCACGCCCACGCGAAAATCGCCGAGCGACGTATTCGATACCATCGAACGCGGTGCATCCTGCGGTGCGCCCACCGGCACGTCGGCGATCTCGACCTGCACCACCACGCTTTCGCGCACCGTGCGCAAGTCGGCGATATGGCATTCGAGCACTGGGCCCGCATCGAAGATATCGACGTGATTCTCGTAGCGCAGCCCTTCCGATTCGAGCATGCGGCGCGCCGGAATCGTGTCGTTGTGCGTGAGGCCGACGCATTCCTGCGCTTCTTCCGGCAGCAGTTCGACATACACCGGAAAACGCGGCATCAGCTCGGCGAGAAACGCCTTGCGGCCGTGCGAGCTCAGATAGTCCGCCGCGTTGAAATCGATCTGGTAGAAATGCGAGCCGACCGCACGCCAGAACGGCGAGGTGCCTTCCGCATCGAAATGGCCGCGCAATTCCGCACACAAGCGCTGCGGAAAGCGCTCGCGAAACTGCGCGAGAAACATGAAGCGCGAACGCGACAGCAAACCGCCGACGCCGCTCGTGCGGTAACGCGGGCTCAGGAACAGCGAACACACCTCGGCGTAACCCGTGAGGTCATGCGAAATGTTCAGCGCGCGCATGCGCGTCCAGATGCCGAGGTCCTGGCTCGCGTGCACTACCGTGCTCACGCGATAGTTGTAGAACGGTTGCTGCAGGCCGACTGACGTTTCGATGCCGCATACGCCGGCCACGTCGCCAGTGTCGGTGTCTTCCATCACGAAGAAGTAACCGGCTTCGTGCGGCTCGGCCTTGTCTTCCATCGTGCGGCGGGCACGTTCAACGCGCGCCGCCAATGCATCGCGATCCGGCTTGAAGGTGGTGAGACCGGGACCGGTCTCCTGCGCGAGCCGCATGAGCGCGTCCACATCGCCTCGTTGCACAACGCGAACGACGATCATCGTGCGTCTCCCGTCAATTCTTCCTGATGCGGCTGATGCAGCGGCACGCAGCGTACCGCGTCGCCCTCCTGCACGCCGAGTGCGGCGCGCGCCGCATGCGACAACGATGCGCCGGTCGTCTTTTCGCCTGACAATGTATCGAGCACACAGCGGAACTCACCGTCCGCACCGTTGTGCGCGATCAGATAGGTCGAACCCTCGGCAGCCGCGCCGGCTTCGCGCACCACACGTGTTTCATTACGCGTCACGCAGGCGCTGCGATCCACCTGCGCGGTCAACACCGGGCCCGCGTCGAAAATGTCGATAAAGCGGTCCGTCTCGAAGCCTTCTTCGAGGTGAATGTCATACGCGAGCAGTGCCTTCGAATCCGGTTCGCCGAGCACGCGCTGCGCCGCTTCCGGCAGCAAGGGCACATAGATCGGATAGGTCGGCATCACTTCGGCGATAAAGGTGCGGCTGCGGCCGCCCGATTCAATTTCGATGTCGGCGAAATTGCGGCCGAAGAACTTGCGCCCCACCGCTTCCCAAAACGGCGACACGCCTGCGTCGTCGGTCACGCCGAGCAGTAGCGAGAACACTTCAGGCGTGAAGCGCTTGCGATTGGCGGCGATATACATCATCCGCGCCCGCGACATCAGATGCGCGGCCGCATCGCCACGCAGCGACGGGTCGATGTAAAAACCCGCCAGCCGGCTCTTGCCCGTCAATTCATGCGACATGGTCAGCGCGTGAATCTTGCGATTCACGTGCAACTCACGCGACGCATGAATCAGTGCGTCATTGCGAAACGCGTAAAACGGGTCCGAGTAACCGGCTGCGGCGACGATGCTCGCCGTGCCCATCAGCTTGCCGCTTTCCGCATCCTCGAGCACGAACAGATAGAACTCCTCGCCCGGAAAATCGACCTCCGCGCGAAACGAGTCTTCCGACAACGCGACGCGCGCTTCGAGCGCGCCCCGGTCGTGCGGCAGCGAATGCAGCACCGGTTGCGCGGTGCGCGCCATATGTTCGAGCGCATCGAGATCGGCGAGGCGGCCGGGGCGTACGAAGAGCATCATCGTTCCTGTTGAATGTGACGCATGATTCAGTGCTTTAGCGCGGTGCCGTGGTTCACTTCGACGCGGCTTCAGTCTTTGCGCCGACGATCTCTTCGATCGCCTTTGCCAGACGCGCAAAGCCTTCGTACATATCGTCGAGTGGCATGATCAGCGACGGCACGAAACGCAGCACGTCCGGACCCGCCATCAGCATGATCACGCCGTGCTCACCCGCAGCCGTGACGAAATCTTTTGCACGGCCCTTGAACGCATCGGTCAACTCAGCACCGATCAACAGACCCTTGCCACGCACTTCCTTGAACAAACCAAAGCGTTCGTTCAGCTTCGCGAGTTGGCCCTTCAATGCTTCGCTGCGCGTACGCACGCCTTCGAGCACCTTCGGATCGCTGATGAGCTCGACCACCTTCTCCGCGATCGCCGCGCCCAGCGGATTGCCGCCGTAGGTCGTGCCATGCACGCCGACCTTGAAGTGCGCGGCCAGTTCGGTGGTGGTCAGCATCGCGCCGATCGGGAAACCGTTGCCGAGCGCCTTCGCGGTGGTCAGGATGTCCGGCGTCACGCCAGTGTCCTGATAGGCGTAGAAATAGCCGCTGCGGCCCACACCCGTTTGTACCTCGTCAAAAATCAGCAGTGCGCCGTGCTCATCGCAGGCTTCGCGCAGCGCCTTCAGGAATGCCGGATCGGCCGGGATCACGCCACCCTCGCCCTGGATCGGCTCGACGATCACCGCGCACGTTTTCGCGCCGATCGCTTTCTTCGCCGCTTCGATATCGTTGTACGGCAAATGGATGATGCCGGCCGGCACCGGGCCGAAGCCTTCCGAATACTTCGGCTGGCCACCGACGCTCACCGTGAAGAACGTACGGCCATGGAACGACTGCGTGAACGAGATGATTTCGACCTTATCGGCACCATGGCGCTCGAACGCGACGCGGCGCGCCAGCTTCAAGGCCGCTTCGTTCGCTTCCGCGCCCGAGTTGGCGAAGAACGCGCGGTCGGCGAAGGTCAGGTCTTCGAGACGTTTGGCAAGACGCAGTACCGGCTCGTTGGTGTAGCCGTTACCGATGTGCCACAGCTTGCTGCCCTGCTCGTGCAGGACTTTCAGCAGTTCAGGATGCGCATGACCGAGCGCGGTGACGGCAATACCGCCGGCGAAGTCGATATAGTCGCGGCCTTGCGTATCCCAGACGCGTGAGCCGAGACCGCGATCCGGCACGAAGGCGGCGGGCGAAAACACCGGCACCATCACTTCGTCGAAGGTCTGGCGTGTCACAGTCAGGTCGTTCATGGCGAATCCTCGTTACAGGTGAGAGGTAATACACGTAGTGTAGGAAACCGCACGCGATACGTCTTGCGCATACGCGACGCTTTCTATGAGCTTCCGGGCGGATATGTCGCGTGCGGCTTGCAGACTGCGCGCTTTCCGGCCGCTTATTCCGCCTGGTCGGGCCGTTCGATCAACGCGGCCGGTCGCGGCTCACTGGCCGCGGCGCCGGTCGCGCCGGTCTGCTTGTCGATCCAGTTACGACGATCCTCGCGTGGTGTGACACCAAAGCGTTCGCGATAAGCATTCGAAAAGTGCGCCGCCGACGAAAACCCGCAAGCAAGGCTGATCTGCACCACCGATTTGCTGGTCCGCTGCAATTGCGTGCGCGCTTTCGAAAGCCGCAGCCCCAGATAGTATTTGGACGGCATCGAGCCGAGGTACTGACGAAACAGGCGCTCCAACTGCCGCCGCGAGACGCCGACGAGACCGGCGATTTCATCGGTGGTCAGCGGGTCTTCGATATTCGCTTCCATCAGCATGAGCGCATCGTTCAGACGCGGATGACGCTCGCCCGGTGCGGTCACGAACGGAATCCGCTGACGCTCTTCGCCCGCGCGCAACACGCCGACGCCGAGCGTATCGGCAATCCGGTCCGCCAATTCGGGCCCGTGATCACGGCCGATCATCGCCAGCATGAAGTCGACAGTTGCCTGACCGCCCGCGCAGGTTGCGCGATCACGGTCGATTTCGAAGATCTGTTGGGTGACGATCGAGCGCTCGAACTGCTCGGAGAATTGCTGATAGGTTTCCCAGTTGACGCTCACGCGATAGCCGGACAACTGCCCCGCCATCGCGAGCCACCAGACGCCGTGATGAATGCCGGTGACGAGCGGCGTGCGCTGCCCGACGCGCGACAAACTTGCCAGAAACAGCCGATAGTCGGCGAATTGCTGGAACCGTTCGCTGACGATGATCAGCCAGTCGCACGAAATGGCATCGCCGAAGGCGGCATCGGCCGGCCATTGCGCGCCGCCCGACAAAGGCACCGCGCGGCCGTCCCACGAACACACCTGCACGCGGTACAGCGCCCGGCCGTCGATTTCGTTGGCGAGATTGAGCGCGTCGACAATCGGCCCCACGCCCGACATCGACACCGGCGGCAAGGCGACGATGGCGACCTGCGTGGTGCGAGCCGGGTTGGACGTGCGAGCCATCACTTGTCAGTAAAACGCGGAATGCGCGAGCCGCGCGTTACTTCAGGCTGCCGGACAGGAACTGCTTGAGCCGTTCGCTGCGCGGCGTGGTCAGCACTTCAGCGGGCAAGCCCTCTTCTTCGGTGCGGCCCTGATGCAGGAACATCACATGGTTCGACACGTTGCGCGCGAAACCCATTTCGTGCGTCACGACGATCATCGTGCGACCTTCTTCAGCGAGCTTCTGCATCACCTTCAGCACTTCGCCGACCAGTTCGGGATCGAGCGCGGAAGTGGGTTCGTCGAACAGCATGACGTCGGGGTTCATCGCCAGCGCACGCGCAATGGCGACCCGTTGCTGCTGACCGCCCGACAGATGCGACGGATACTGCTTTTCCAGACGCGGCGCGAGGCCCACCTTCTCGAGATATTCGCGCGCCCGTTCTTCGGCTTCGCGACGCGACATGCCGAGCACATGAATCGGTGCTTCGACGATGTTCTCGATCACGTTCATGTGCGCCCACAAGTTGAAGTGCTGGAACACCATCGCCAGTTTCGTGCGGATGCGTTGCAGTTGCTTGTGATCGGCCACTTCCAGATTGCCGGCGCGGTCGGCTTTGGTCTTGACCATTTCGCCGTCGACGACGATCTGCCCCGCGTTCGGCCGCTCGAGAAAATTGATGCAGCGCAGGAAGGTGCTCTTGCCCGATCCGCTCGCGCCGATGATGCTGATCACGTCACCCTTGTTCGCGTTCAGCGACACGCCTTTGAGCACTTCATTGTCGCCGTAGCGCTTGTGGATGTCCTGGACGGCGAGCTTGCAAGCTTCGGTTTGAGTCGTGTGGAGCAAGATGCTCTCCCTTTGAAAATACGGATCAATCTACGTGACGGCGCGAACCTGCTGCGCCGCTCAATCGAAACATGCCTGCTCAGTGCGTGCGCACCGCCAGGTAACCCAGCCAGTGACGCTCCGCGCGGCGGAACAAGGCCACCAGCCCAAACGACACCACCAGGTAAATCAGCGCCGCGAGGCCGAACGCATCGAACGACTGATACGTGGCGGAATTCGCATCACGCGCCACCTTCAGAATGTCCGGCACCGTGGCCGTAAACGCGACCGTGGTGGCGTGCAGCATCAGGATCACTTCGTTACTGTACAACGGCAGCGCCCGGCGCAGCGCGGACGGTATCACAATGCGGCGGTACATCGTGAACCAGCTCATCCCGTAAGCACGGGCCGCTTCCACTTCACCATGCGAAGTCGAACGGATCGCGCCGGCGAAAATCTCGGTGGTGTACGCGCAGGTGTTCAGGGCAAAAGCGAGAATCGCGCAGTGAAAGCCGCTGCGGAAAAACGCGTCGAGCAGTTGATGCGAGCGCACGAACTCAAGGCTGTACATGCCGGTGTAGATCAGCAGCAGTTGCACGTACAACGGCGTGCCGCGAAACACGTAAGTGTAGAGACGCACCGGCGTCGACAGCCAGCGCTTCTTCGATACGCGCGCCACCGCGAGCGGAATCGCCATGAAAAAGCCGATCCCGATCGACGCCACCAGCAGCCACAGCGTGACCGCCAGACCGGACATACGTTGACCGTCCCAGTACAGGAACGCGCGCCAGAATTGATTGAGAATGTCGATCATGGTCTTAGAGCTCCGCGTGGCGCACGCCGATGGAATAGCGCTTTTCCAGCCAGATCAGCACGAGATTCGACGCAGTGGTGATCGCCAGATAGATCAGCGCGGCGACCAGAATGAAGAAAAACATGTTGAAGGTGCTCTTGCCGGCGTCCTGGGCGGCTTTGACGACATCGGCGAGACCGATGATCGACACGAGCGCCGTGGCCTTGACCAGCACTTGCCAGTTATTGCCGATGCCGGGCAGCGCGAAACGCATCATCTGCGGAAACAGGATGCGCGTGAATACTCGCGTGCCGCTCATGCCGTAGGCGCTGCCCGCTTCGAGCTGGCCACGCGGCACGGCGAGAAACGCGCCGCGGAAGGTTTCGGTGAAGTACGCGCCGTAGATGAAGCCGAGCGTGAGCACGCCGGCCACGAACGGATCGATATCGAACTGCGGCAGATTGAGCGCATCGGTGAGATTGTTGACCGCGATCTGGATGCTGTAGAACAGCAGCAGCATCAGCACGAGGTCGGGCACCGAGCGGATCAGCGTCGTATAGCCGGTTGCGATCGCCCTGAGCGGGCGGTTGAAGGAGAGTTTCGCCGCCGCGCCCGCGAGGCCGAGCAGCACGGAGGCTGCCAGCGACAGGACGGACAGCTCGATCGTCTGGATCGTGCCGGCCAGCAACACCGGACCAAAGCCGTAAAGGAACACGCGTGTCTCCATCCAGGTTTTATTGAGGATGTCATGGATGGGGGCGGGTCATGCCTGCCCGACTCATCCGGCATGACGCGGAGTCTCGCAAGCGGAAATTAATTTCTCAAAGGGAGACGGAGGGGGTGCTGCGGTGCAGCAATGGGGTGTTTGCCGCGGCTGGGGCGCTGGCAGGGCTTGGTTATGGGGGGATGTGGGTTTGTAAGGTGCGTGACACGCAATGGGCGCTGCCGCGATTTAGCAAGTTTTGGGTCGCTTTTTCGATATAGATTGGGGCCTGCGGCGCGTCTTGTTTGTCTGTGTTCTTAGCGCTTTGGCCTTTCCTTGTTCTGGCTTTGGTGCCTTTCCTTGCATTGTTAGTGGTCTATTAGTGTTGCCCCTGTGCGGGGCGGCACCTACTTTTCTTTGCATGCCGCAAAGAAAAGTA
>NZ_JALQCK010000073.1:0-23396 GCF_030464835.1 Paraburkholderia sp. WS6 | reverse complement strand
CGCCCCGCACAGGGGCAACGCTAATAGACCACTAGCAAATCAAGGAAAGGCCAACACCGTGCGCGTACAGACATAAGCGCCGCGAAGGCAAAAAAAACTCAATAAACCCCAGCCTCCCCAGCAGGCCGATGCTTAAACCTCTTATGCACCCAATAATACTGATCAGGAATCCGACGCACCTGCGTCTCAAGAAATTCGGTAATCCGCCGAGCATCGACAGCAACATCCTCCGAAGGAAAATCCTTTAACGCTTCGAAGATAGTCAATTTATAGCCCCGATAATCCGGCAAAACCTCAGTCACAAAAGGCACAACCCGAGCATTCCCAGCCTTGGCCATCCGCGAAACGGAAGTAAGCGTACACGCAGGCACACCAAAAAACGGCACAAACACCGAATCCCGCAACCCAAAATCCATATCAGCAGCCAGCATGACAGGCTTGCCATCCCGCAAGACCCGCAAAGCCCGCCGCACACTATCGCTACGCGGAATCATCTCCGTACCAAAGCGCCCACGCTGCCGCTTAGCCATCGCATCAAGCAACAAATTCGACATCGGCGTATACAAAGACGCAACCGGGTGCCGCGTCGAATACATCATGCAACCCGCCTCGATACCGACAAAATGGAAGCCGACAAAAATCGTCGGTTGCCCCTCCATGTCGGTCAGATCGATCGCGCTCTCCACTTCGACAAGGCGCGCCAACGCCTGCGCATTGCCGAACCATTGCGGACCGCGCTCGACATAACTGCGGATCACATGACAGAAATGCGCGCGCGCGAGACGCTCGCGCGCTTCGTCGCTCATATCGGGAAAGCACAGTTTCAGATTGGTATGCACGACGCGCCGACGCGCGCTGGGAATCCGGTACAGCAACGCACCGATGCCGGTGCCGATGCGCGCGACAACGCCATATGGCAGGAAAGCAAACGCGCGCAGCAGACCTGTCATCAGACAGATGAGTATTCGACTTTTCACGAGGCAACGACCCGGTGGATGCTGTGTAACAAACACGCCGGCCGCGGCAACCTGACGGTTGCCCACGGACGAAGTGGCAGGCGCGCGCGTCAAACGGGTCTTGCGCGGCGGGACTTTCGAAGATGGGTGTCTCGCTCGCGGCGAGACACAGCAGTGCTGGAGGCCGAAACCGCTTAGGAATCGGGCGTCCGTATAGGACCCAATATAAAAAGCATCGCAGGCGTGATTAAAACACACTGCACAGCGCAGGCACAAAATCTGCGGGCGGAGCTTACCCGAATACCGCCACTCAATCCGCGCCAGGCAACGGTTTCCCCGCCCTTTCAAAAACTTGCGTGTGCGGCCCCGGACAGGCCGCACACACTCGCTACGCCCCTAAGCGAGCCCCTAAGAAAGTCCCCTTTGGGGGACTGGCGGACATCAAGGCTTGTTCGTCTCGAATAGATCCATGATCTGCTTCTTTTCATTCGACGAGACATTCGGCGGCGGCACCACCGGTGGCGTCATACCCGCCGGCCCGACGCCGCCCACCGCGTCGCTCACACCGGCCGTCGGATTCGCGGAATCCAGACCGATGCTGGCCACGAAGCCATTGCCCGGCGTCATGTCCGTATAGAACAGCTCGCCGTCGACCGCGGTCACGCCGTCCGGTTGCGCCGGCTCGCTTTGCGGTATGCCACGCAGCGCTCGCTGCATGTACTCGACCCAGATCGGCAACGCGAGCTGTGCACCGAACTCGCGGCTGCCGAGGCTCTTCGGCTGGTCGTAACCCATCCACGCCACCGCCACCAGCGATTGCTGATAACCGGCGAACCAGCCGTCCTTGGCGTCGTTGGTCGTACCCGTCTTGCCCTGCAGGTCCGAACGATGCAACACGTTGGAGCCCGCACCCGTGCCGGCCGTGGCCACCGAGTGCAGCAGGCTGTTCATGATGTAAGCGTTACGCGGTTCGAGCGTACGCGGCGCATCCTGGCCAGCGGTCAACGGCTGTGCCTTCGAGAGCGGTACGCCACGTGCATCCGTCACTTCGTTGATCAGATACGGATTGATGCGGTAGCCACCGTTCGCGAACACCGAGTATGCGCCCGCCGATTGCAGCGGCGTGACGAGGCCGGCGCCGAGCGCCATCGGCAGATACGGCGGGGTCTTGTCGGCGTCGAAACCAAAACGCTGCGTGACAAAATCTTGCGCGTACTTGGTGCCGATGAACGACAGGATACGGATCGACACCAGGTTCTTCGATTTCTGCAGCGCGAGGCGCAGCGGCATCGGGCCGTCCGGCTGGTCGTCGTCCTTCGGCTCCCACGCGTCACCGCCCGGCGTGCTCGGCGGGAAGTACAGCGGCGCGTCGTTAATGATCGTGGCCGGTCCGAGACCCTTGTCGAGCGCTGCCGAATAGATGAACGGCTTGAAGCTCGAACCCGGCTGACGCCACGCCTGCGTGACGTGGTTGAACTTGTTCTTGTTGAAGTCGAAGCCGCCCACCAGCGCACGAATCGCACCGTCCTGGGGCGTGAGCGAGACCAGTGCGCCTTCCACTTGCGGAAGCTGAGTGATCTGCCAGTTGCCCTTGTCGTCGGCGACGAGGCGCACGATCGAACCCGGCTTGATCTTCGCAGTGGCCGCCGCGCGCGCGGAGAGCGCGCCGGCTGCAAAGCGCAGGCCGTCGCCGCTGATCGTCACTTCGGTGCCGTCGACCAGTTGCGCCTTCACCTGCTTCGGATTTGCATCCGTCACCACGGCGGCGATGATTTCGCCATTGTCGGGGTGATCGGTGAGCGCGTCGTCGATCGTCTGATCGCGGTCGTCGCCCGGTGCGGGCAGCTGCACGAAGCCTTCCGGTCCGCGGTAGCCGTGGCGCCGCTCGTAGTCCATCACGCCCTTGCGCACTGCGCGATAGGCGGCGTCCTGGTCGGCGGAATCGATCGTGGTGGTGACGTTCAGGCCGCGCGTATAGGTTTCGTCCTTGTACTGCGCGTACATCATCTGGCGAACCATTTCGGCGATGTACTCAGCATGCACGCTGTATTCGTTGCCTGGGTTCTTGGTGTGAATCTCTTCCTTGACGGCCTGGTCGTACTGATCCTGACTGATGTATTTCAGCTCGAGCATGCGCTTCAGAATGTATTCCTGGCGGATCTTCGCGCGCTTCGGATTGACCACCGGGTTATACGCGGAAGGCGCCTTCGGCAAGCCGGCCAGCATCGCGGCTTCAGCCAGCGTGATGTCTTTCAGATCCTTGCCGAAGTACACGCGCGCGGCCGCGGCAAAACCGTACGAGCGCTCGCCCAGATAAATCTGGTTCATGTAGACCTCGAGGATCTGATCCTTGGTCAGCGCGCGTTCGATCTTGTACGCCAGCATCATTTCGTAAATCTTGCGCGTGTAAGTCTTCTCGCTCGAAAGGAAGAAGTTGCGCGCCACCTGCATCGTGATCGTGCTCGCACCCTGCGAGGCGCCGCCATGCGTGATGTCGGAAATGCCCGCGCGCAAAATGCCCACGAAGTCGACGCCGCCGTGCTCGTAGAAGCGATAGTCTTCGATCGCGAGCACCGCCTTCTTCATCTGGTCCGGAATGTCCTGGAAGCGCACGATGCTGCGCCGTTCTTCACCGAACTCGCCGATCAGCACGTGATCCGCGGTGTACACCCGCAACGGCACTTTCGGGCGATAGTCGGTCAGCGCATCGAGCGACGGCAGTTGCGGCCCCATCACCACGAGCGCATAACCGACGATCAGTGCACCCACCACGGCAATGGTCGCCAGCAGACTGACAAACCAGATGGTGATGCTCGCACCGATCGAACGGCGGCCGGGCTCAGCGTCGCGCGAAGCAGCGTTGCGTCCTGGAGTGCGGTGGTAGGCGTCCCGGTCGTCACCAGCCGGAGAATTTGAAGAATGCGGTCGTTTGATGATTGGCATGACTGGAATAGTGGGCGCGTAACTGAACGCGTGAGGCGCAAAACACCGCGCGGCCCTATGCCCCCGGGCGACCGCACGGCACGCCCGTGACATCGTCCGGCGCAACGCAACAGCGCATTTTAAAGAAATCAAGCGCCGTCCAAGACAGTTTTTTTGTAAGAATTCCCTTCGCGCGGCGCCATGCCGGTAGATCGCGGCAATGGCACGCGCTCCCGGCGCCACTTGCCCAGGTTATCAACAGAAATTGTTGAAAGGCCTGTGGACAAGCCCGCCGCAAACGCTACAACCCGTTGATGTCACGGGATTTTCATGTCGCGCCCGTTCCGCATCGGTGCAACTCGTCATATGATGGACACGGCGCGGGGGTCGACACCGACACGCGCGACGGCGTACGCCAGATTCACGCCTTGATTCGCCAATGCCAACAAGTATGCGAGCCGACCATGAACAAGCCCAGCGAACGCATCGTCGTATTCGTCACGACCGCACAGAAACGCGCGATCGCCGCCACCGCCGAAAACCTGGGCATTAGCGTCAGCGAACTGATGCGGCGCGCGGTGTTGAGCTTCGGCGCGACCAGCGAACAGGTGAAAGCGGCCAGCATCGTCGACCGGCTGCGTGCGCCGCGCGCGCCGGACGCGCTCGACGCGGCGCTGCAACGGGTCGCGCGCGGTACGCGCCACGCACGGGCAGCGCTTCCAGAGGCCTTTCAGACTCACGATGACAACGAAACCGCTGTGCCGGCGGAAAGCGCGGCGGCATCGCACGCGGATGAATTGTTGGGCACGGCCGCAGGCGCGGGCCCAGCGCCGTTGCTGCCGGCCGGTGTATTGGCCGCCCTCACCGCCACCGCCGAGGAAATAGAAGCCGCCGCGGCAGCCGAAGCCGTGGCGCGCGTCGCCGCGGCCGAAGCGGCGTCCATTGCCGGTTCGGCGCAAAAACCGGGCGACGTGGACACGCCTTTGCGCCACGTGCTTAAACGCCCTCGCCTCGACGCCACGCGCGACGAAGACGATCCGCAAAGCGATCCGAGCACGGAAGGCGGCCGCTTCGCCTGAATCGGAAGTGGCGCGGTCAAGCGCCCCAACCCACCGCGCATTGATGCGCTGTTGAAGCGCAGGCACGCCGTCGACACACCACGCCTGTTCACATCCGCGACACCCGCCGTGCCGACGCACGTCGCGGATGCCCGCCGCACGGTGCCCGCCGCGCACAAAGTTGGCGATTATGTCATCGCGCCCTTTAAGGCGGTTTTAAGAGAATGCGTGGTGTAATATCCGCCGACGGCTGAATAAGCCACCGCGCGTTTTAACCACTGAGGCTGTTGGCCATTCGGTTTCAAAACGTAAATTTGTGGCACCACTATTGCAATTGGCGAGTGTGCCCCGAACTCCGGTCCGAACGCTGCGCAGCTTCTCGCGCAGCGGCGTAAAGTAGCATTTGAAAGCAGTTAAAGCGCGTGGGAATTATTCAGCGCCGATTTCATTCTTTGGAGGTTTTCATGTCGCTTTTTGACAGCATTTCGCGCACGCTTAAAGGTCTCCTGAACGACGCAGCCGATTCCGTGCAGGATCCGTCGCGCGATTCGCGCCAGATCGTGCGCGAACTCGACGAGAGCATCGCTAAAGCCGAGAACTCGCTGATCGAGATTCAGGCACAGGTCGCCACGCAGCAAAGCAAGCGCGATGTCGCCGCCGACAAGGCAAAGAAGTACGAAGACGGCGCGAAGCGCGCGCTGCAATCCGGCGACGAAGCGCTCGCACGCGAAGCCCTCGGCGCGCAAGCCACGGCCGAAGCTGAACGCGATGCGCTGGCGAGAGAACTGACCACGCTGGAGCCGTCCGTTGCCCAGTTGAAGAGTCAGATCGACGACATGCGTGGCCGTCGTAACGACCTGAACGCGCGCTCGAACATTCTGCAAGCCAAGCAGCAGATCGCTCAGGCCAAAGATGTTGCAGCTACTGCGTTGGGCGGTATCGGCGGCAAGAATCTCTCCGAGGATTTCCAGAAGCTGGAAGACAAGGTTGCGTTATCGAACGCCCGTTCCGACGCACGCCTGAATTCGGCCGACGTTAAGACCGGCAAGGCGCTCGACGACAAGCTCGCGGATCTGAACCGCGGCCCGTCAGTCGAAGATCGTCTCGAAGCGTTGAAGAAGCAGATCAACACGCCGGCTCAGTAATTGCGTCAGCAGTGCATACCGGTGGCCGTTACGAGCGCCATCGGAATCGACTGAAGGAGACGGGTGCATCGCACCCGGTCCGTAAATGAAAAAATTTCTCGCAAGCGCATTCGCCTCACTGCTGTTCGTGTCGGCCGCGGCGTTCGCTGTGCCGACGGTCCAGCAGATCGAATCCGCCATGTCGCAAGGCAACTGGCAGCAGGCCGATGCCGGTTTGAGCGAAGTACTGCAGGCGCATCCGAACAATGCGCGCGCGCACTACCTGTACAGCCAGGTGCTCGATCGCGAAGGCCGTTATGCCGACGCCCTCGCCCAGATCCAACAGGCCAAGACGCTCGATCCGCAAATCCGCTTCACCGACCCGACCCGTTTCGCGCAAACCGAAGCGCGCATCCGTAAGGACGCGGAACGTGCTGGCGGCGCCGGCGGCAACACCACGAGCCGCGCGGCCAACCCGTTCGTGCAACAGAATTCGCCGGCGGTGCAGCAGCAGTCGGCGATAGTGCCGCAAGCGCCGCAACGGCATGGTCCCGGCATCGGCATGTGGGTTGGCATCATTCTCCTGATCGGCGTGATCGCGCTGGTGTTGCGCTGGACCTTGCGCCGCGCCCGCACGCAAGACGATTCGCGCGCCGACGACGATCGTCGCGTGCAGCTCAAGCGCGCAACCGAAATGCTCAACGCCGTGCGCTCGTTGAAGCTCGACGTGAAGCTCTCCACCGTGCAAGGTCATGAGGCGCTGGAGAAGGAAGTCGAATCGACCGAAGACCAGTTGCGCGGTCTCGTCGAAACGCTGTCGAACAGCAAGAATCCGGTGCCGCCGTATCAGCTCGACGAACTGGAACAGCGCATCGGCACCCTGCGCGCCCGCGCCGAAGGGCGGCCCGATCCGTATGCCGCGCCGGCCGGCACGCAGCAGTCGCCGTATGCGCAGGAAGCAGAGCGTTTCGGCAACCCGCCGCAGCCGTATCCGCAACAAGGACCGTATCAGCAGCAGCCGCAGGTCATCGTGCAACAAGGTGGTGGCGGTTTCGGCGGCGGCATGGGCGGTCTGCTGACGGGTGTGTTGCTTGGCGAGGCGCTGAATTCCGGGCGTGAACGCGTCGTGGAGCGCGACGTGATTGTCGATGACGAAACGCGTCGCCGCGGCGGCGACGGGGGCAATGGCGGCGGCCTCGACTTCGGCCAGGGCTCGAACGACTGGAACGACAACAGCGGCGGCGGCGTCGACATGGGCAGCAACGACGATTCCGGCGGCTGGAGCGATACCTGAGAAACACCGCGCTGCGTGAGATGCAGTCAATCAAACGCTAATCGATCAAGCTGCAATGAGAACAGGCTCCTATGCACGGAGCCTGTTTTTTATGTCGATTCCCTTCATTCATGCGGGCGCCCTGACCGGCTCATGCTGCGCCAACAGCACCGAACCCGCGAACAGCCGGACGATGAAACGCTCCGCATACGCGACCAGCGCGTCCCGGCGCGCGGCATTCCCGTCGATGTACTCCGCCGAAAGATGAAACAGAAGCAGCACGATCTGCGTGCAGACTTCGTCGACGGTTGCGCGGGCGAGCGTCGGCATCAGTTGCAGTTGCACGACGTCGTCCGCCATTTCCGCCGACACCTCGTGGAGGTTTGCCCGCACCGCTTCGCGCAGCGCCGGCGACGTGCCGTGATACTCGGCCAGCGCGCTCAGAAATGCCTCGCGATTCTCCAACGCAAACGCGAAGAACGCCACACACGCGCGACGCGGCACGCTCTGCGGCTCGTCGTGTGCAGCCAGCCAGCGCTCGCGCCGCAGCATCGGCCGCAAGCGGCGGCTCACCGATTCGACCGCCTCGCGCGCCAGCGCGTCGAGCGTGTCGAAGTGGCGGTAGAACGTGTTGGGATTCAGCCCCGCCTCGCGCGCCAGTTCGCGCAGACCCAGGCTTGCAAAGCTGCGCCCGCCTGCGGTCAGACGCAACGCGGCCTCGATCAGTTTGCGCTTGCCGGGCGGGAGGTCCTGCCCGGCAACAGCGCCATGGTCGGCAGCGAGCGCCGCTTCGGGTACGGGTTTCATGAGCTTTCAGTCGGAGTGCGGCTTGCGCGTTTAATAGTCGTACTCTAAACGATCTTGACGCGAAGTGTACAGTTGTCTACTCTGCGCGTTATACGGATGTAGACATATGTAGACACCCGAACTTTGCCCATCTCCGGAGACCCGCCGTGACGCCTGCTTCAACTGCCAAACCCGCCGCGCCACGCATTGCCATTGTGGGCAGCGGGTTTGCGGGCATCGGCATGGCGATCCGCCTTCAGCAGATGGGCATCACGTCGTTCACGATTTACGAGGCGGCCGGCGATGTTGGCGGCACGTGGCGCGACAACACCTATCCCGGCGCGGCCTGCGATGTGCCGTCCCATCTGTATTCGTTTTCGTTCGAGCCGAATCCGGCGTGGTCGCGTGCGTTCGGCAGCCAGGCGGAGATCTTCGCTTACCTCAAGCATTGCGCGCGCAAATACGGCGTCGATCGTTACGTGCGTTGCAATGCGCGCGTGGCCTCGGCGCGTTTCGACGAAGCGCGGCAGATATGGCAGGTCGAGATCGATTCGAACAGTACGCGCGAAAGCATCGAGGCCGATGTCGTGATCGCCGCGAGCGGTCCGCTATCGCGGCCGGCCATGCCGCAGATCGCCGGGCTCAAGCGCTTCGAAGGCAAGCTGTTTCATTCCGCGCGCTGGGACCACGACTATCCGCTCGAAGGCAAGCGCGTAGCGGTAATTGGCACCGGTGCCAGCGCAATCCAGTTCGTGCCGCAGATCCAGCCACGTGTCGCGCAACTCGAACTGTTCCAGCGCACCGCACCGTGGATCATGCCCAAGCCCAACAAGCCGGTCGGCCCGCGCGCACATTGGCTGTTCCGGCATCTGCCGTTCACGCAGCGCTTCG
This sequence comes from Paraburkholderia sp. WS6, assembly GCF_030464835.1. Classification (NCBI taxonomy): domain Bacteria; kingdom Pseudomonadati; phylum Pseudomonadota; class Betaproteobacteria; order Burkholderiales; family Burkholderiaceae; genus Paraburkholderia; species Paraburkholderia sp. WS6. The sequence goes on along the minus strand of NZ_JALQCK010000073.1, from coordinate 14,386 downwards.
TGCGCAATGCGATCTACTGGCAGCTCGAATCGCGTGCGATTGCGTTCGTCGTCAATCCGAAACTGATGAAGTTGCCGATGAAATTCGGCTTGAGCTACCTCGAACGGCGCGTCAAGGACCCGGCGCTGCGCGCCAAGCTGACGCCGAACCACCGGCTCGGCTGCAAGCGCGTGCTGCTGTCGAGCGATTACTATCCGGCGCTCAACCAGCCCAACGTCGACGTGGTGACGACCGGTATCCGCGAAATCGTCGCCGACGGCATCGTCACCAACGACGGCGCGCATCACCAGGCCGACGCCATCATCTGCGGCACGGGTTTCCAGGTCAACGACGTTGGCGCACCGTTCGGCGTGACCGGTCTCGACGGCGCCGACCTCGGCGCGATGTGGCTGCGCGATGGACCGGAGGCCTACCTCGGCACCAGCATCGCCAACTTCCCGAACTTCTTCATGATCGTCGGCCCGAACACCGGGCTCGGCCACAACTCGATGATCTACATGATCGAGTCGCAAGTGCAGTACATCGCCGATTGCCTGCGCGTATTGCGCCGACGCAAGGCACGCACGATGAACCTGCGGCCCGACGTTCAGCACGATTTCAATGCGCGTCTGCAGAAAGAGATGCAGCACTCCGTGTGGACCACCGGCTGCCATAGCTATTATCAGACGAAGAGCGGCAAAGTCACAACGCAGTGGCCGGGCTTCACGTTCAGCTTTCGCAAACGCACGCGGCGTGTGCGGCCGCACGATTATCGCTTCGTGCCATAGAAGCATGCGGCGGCTGAGGGGCTGCTCGCGATGCGGAGGTGGGGGCCGATACCGGCTCAGATGCTGAGTCTGTGGCAGACGCAGAAACAATCTAATTCAAACTAAAGGGAGACAACAACCATGGCAAGCATCGAATCCGCAACGCCCGCATCCACAGCGCCGCTGCGCCCCCGCTCGCTCGCCGCGCGCCTAGGTATCACCAGCGTGCCGCGCACCGAATTGCAGCGGCGCTACACGCAAAGCGGCTCGAAGTTCGTCAAGATCATGGGTGCCGACGTGCACTACGTCGACGAAGGCAGCGGCGACACGATCGTGATGATTCACGGTTTCGCGTCTTCGTTGCATACGTGGAATCGCGTCGCCGACAAACTCAAGCGCGAGCATCGCGTGATCCGTCTGGATCTCCCGCCGTTCGGCGTGACCGGACCGCTACGCTCGAACTCCGGCGAAATCGAAACGATGAATCTGCCAACCTACCGGCGATTTATCGACACGTTCATGCAGGCACTCGGCATCTCGCGCGCGACGCTGATCGGCAACTCGCTCGGTGGCCTGATTTCGTGGGATTACGCAGTACGTCATCGCGAGGCCGTCGAAAAGCTCGTACTGATCGACTCAGCCGGTTTTCCGATGAAGCTGCCGATTTACATCGGCCTCTTCAATAGCGCGCTGGTGCGGGTCAGTTCGCCGTGGTGGCTGCCGGAAGTCATTATCAAGAGCGCGGTGCGCAACGTGTATGGCGATCCGCACAAGATCGATGCGCTGACACTTCGGCGTTACGTCGAGTTCTTCCACGGCGAAGGCACGCGCACGGCGATCGGCAAGATGGTGCCGACGCTCGACTTCAAGGACGTCGATACCGACGTGCTGAAGACGCTGAAGGTGCCGTCGCTGGTGCTGTGGGGGGCGAAGGATCGCTGGATTCCGCCTGCGCATGCTGCCGAATTTGCGAGCCGCATTCCGGGCGCGAAATCGGTGATGTACCCGGGACTCGGCCATATTCCGATGGAAGAAGCCCCTGAGCGCGTAATGACCGATCTGCGCGCGTTTCTCGGCACGAACGACGCCACTGCTCCAGCAGTTGAAGGCGTGCGCGGCGAGCCGGTCTGACCCTTCCTGGCCGCACGATGCGACGGTCGTATCGTCGCATCGTCTGGCGGCCCCGCCGATTCATCCGTTCACCGATCCGCACCTAGGCGCGCATGGCCGCGCTGTTGACGCACCGCCGACACGCGACGTTGCGCTCTCAACCACCTCCGAGCAACCGCAACAGTCCCCAGAGAAACTTGCAGAGCATCACGATCAGCTCCCACAGGTGGTAGAGCTGCTGCCAGCCTGAGACGCGTGCGAAGGAGTCGATCATGGTCCGCTGGTGAGTGGGAGGGCTGCGAGAAATGGCAGGCGCAGTCGCTTGCGGGGCCAGGCCTCTCGCGGGTCTGGGCGTCTCACGCGCGCTGTGCACTGGGCCGTGCCAGCGCCCTGCCGGATCCCACATCATAACGACCGCGGGATACCCCGTATCAAGTTGTTTGCAAGTTTGCCGTCAATACCTCGGGAAGACGCGGCATCCGTGCTGGATGAGCGCACGAATTGACTCCGCAAACCGCGCCATCAAGGAGAACACGACCATGACGCGCTTCAGCTTCCGCCGGGCTGCCCGTTCGCAGTCCGTGGTCGGCGATATTGCCGCGCACGCCGGCAAACTGGGCATTGAAATCTGCGACGTATCGGGCCACGTCGAAGAAGTGGCTGCGCGCGTGCAGCGCCAGGCACAGGTATGCCGCGCGCTGCGCGAATCTGCTGCCGTCACGCTGGCGGGCAACCACCGCATCGCCGCCGCTGCGCGCGAAATGCGCAACGTGTCGGCTGAAGCTGCAACCGGCGTGCAGGCGTCGCAACAGACGCTCGAGGCGTCGCTCGCCGATATCCACGGGCTGGTGGAAGGCGTGACGGTAATCGAGAGCCAGATTGGCGCGCTGCGCAGCGCGTTGGCCCATGTGAGCCGCGTCTCCGAGGAGATTTCGCTGATCGCCCGCCAGACGCATTTGCTGGCGCTGAATGCCGCGATTGAAGCCGCGCGCGCCGGCGACTCCGGCAAGAGTTTCGCGGTGGTGGCCGCCGAGGTGAAGAACCTGTCGGCGAAGACCGCGCACGCGACCGGCCAGATCGAGACGACACTAGCGCAACTTACTCAGCAGACCGAGCAGTTGATCAGCGAGGGCTCGGTGAACACGGCGCGCGCCCATCGGGTACGCGAAGGCACCCGCAAGATCGGCGACGTCGTGCATGCGACGGGCGATGCGATTACGCAGCTCAACGACGAGGCTGGACAGATCGCCGCGTTGACCGGCGAGATTGAAACGCAATGCAACGGGCTCGAAGCGCAGGTGCTGGAGATGGCGAGCGGCGTCGAAGATTCGAGTGAAAACTTCGTCCAGGCGAAGGACCGGCTGGGGAATCTGCTCAGCGTATCCGAGACGTTGATCGAGCTGACTGCGGCCACGGGGGTGGAGACGACAGATACGCGCTTTATCGAAGCTGTGCAGCGGGCCGCGGCCGAGGTGAGCAAGGTATTCGAAGCGGCTGTTGCCCGGGGCGAAGTGTCGATTGAGGATCTTTTTGATCAGCACTACGTGCCCGTTGCAGGGAGTAATCCGGCTCAGTTCGTTACGCGGTTTACTGCTTTTACCGATCGGGTTTTGCCTGCCATTCAGGAGCCGTTACTCGGGATTGATCCACGCGTGGCGTTTTGTGCTGCTGTCGATGTGCGCGGTTATTTGCCTACGCATAATCTGAAGTTTTCTTTGCCGCAGCGCGAGGATGTGGTGTGGAATATGGCGAATTGCCGGAATCGGCGGATGTTCGATGATCGCACTGGGATTGCGGCTGCTTCGCATGTTAAGAAATTTTTGCTGCAGACGTATCGGCGTGATATGGGCGGTGGGCAGTTTGTTTTGATGAAAGATGCGTCGGCGCCCGTGTTTGTGGCCGGGCGGCATTGGGGTGGGGTTCGGGTTGGGTATAAGGTTTGATGGTTTTCTTCTTGCGTGGCGCTTTTTGGCCGTGTTCTTGGGGCTTTGGCCTTTCCTTGTTCTGGCTTTCGTGCCTTTCCTTGCATTGTTAGTGGTCTATTAGCGTTGCCCCTGTGCGGGGCGGCACCTACTTCTCTTTGCCGGCTGCAAAGAGAAGTAGGCAAGAGAAAGCAGCTCAAACCGCTACTGCTAAGTGGGCACCGTGGCTCGCACAGGGTAGTGGTGCATCTGGAATCCGTGTTCTCGCACATTCCGCGTTAGTGACAAAGGACTCATCAGCTCCCACTCCGCACTGCGTGCGTCGCGGACGGGTCTGCATGGGAAACCACGGGCTTCGGTTGAGGTTTGTGGGAGCCGTCGGCTTCGCCTCGGCGACGCCCCTCTGCATTCACCCGGGAACCCCCACTTCAATAAATTGTCGGTACCCCGCAATCACGGTCACGGCTGCGGTGGCGAGGCTTGAGCGTCAAAACGTGGCGGGTGGTTTTAAGAACTGCTCTTCGGCGCGCGCAGCGCCGCCGGAAGTATGACGCCCTTGTCACAAGCCTATGCAGGGGCACGAACACAGATTCCAGATGCGCCACTACCCGCAGCAGACCACGGGCCCCACTTAGCAGTAGCGGTTTGAGCTGCTTTCTCTTGCCTACTTCTCTTTGCAGCCGGCAAAGAGAAGTAGGTGCCGCCCCGCACAGGGGCAACGCTAATAGACCACTAACAAAACAAGGAAAGGCCAAAGCCCTAAGAACACGGCCAATGCCGCCGCCAAAGGCAAAAAACTACGCCGCCATTACAGCCCTCTTCCTCTCAGCCCGCTGCATAAAATAGTTCCCCAAAACAACCCCAACAGTAACAACAGCAATAAACAACGTAGCCAACGCATTCATCTCCGGATTCAACCCAAGCCGAACACGAGAAAAAACAACCAGCGGCAACGTCGTCGACCCAGGCCCCGACAAAAACGCCGACAAAACCAGATCATCGATAGACAACGTAAACGACAACAACCACCCAGAAATAAGCGCCTGCGAAATCAACGGCAACGTAATGAAGAAAAACACCTTCAGCGGCGTAGCCCCAAGGTCCAGCGCAGCTTCCTCAAGCGAAGGATTCAACTCCTTCACCCGCGACTGCACGATGATGGCCACATACGAAATACACAACATCACGTGCCCGATCCAGATCGTGAAAATACCGCGCCCGGCGGGCCACCCCAACCACTTGGCCATTTCGATGAACAGCAGCAGCAGCGAAATCCCCTGAATCACCTCGGGAATCACCAGCGGCGCATTGATCATCCCGGTGTAAAGGGTAAAGCCACGAAACCGCCCCATCCGGGCCAAAACAAACCCGGCCCACGTGCCGATAATCACCGAAGCAAACGCCGTCAGCAACGCCACGCGCAAAGATAACCACGCAGCCGCGATCAACTCGCTGTCCTGCAACAACGCCGCATACCAGCGCGTTGAAAACCGCGTCCACACCGTGACCAGTTGCGATTCGTTGAACGAATACACAACCAGACTCACGATCGGAACGTAGAGGAACAGAAAACCGATCCCCAAAGCAATGATCTGCAAAATCCGGTTCGGCTTCATCAGCGTCTTTCCTCCATCGCCTTCGCCTGCGCGTACTGGAAAAACGCCATCGGCACCAATAACAACAACACCATCGCGCACGTCACGGCAGACGCCATCGGCCAATCGGCATTGTCGAAAAACTCATTCCACATCACGCGGCCAATCATCAGCGTGTTCGCGCCGCCCAGCAATTCCGGAATCACGTACTCGCCTACCGCCGGAATAAACACCAGCAAACACCCGGCAATAATGCCGTTCTTCGACAGCGGCAAGGTGATCTGCCAGAACGCCCGCCACGGCTTCGCACCGAGGTCGTAGGCGGCTTCAAGCAGGGTCATGTCCATCTTCACCAGATGCGCGTACAGTGGCATCACGAGAAACGGCAGGTACGAATACACCATGCCGATATAAACGGCGGTGTTCGTGTGATACAACTCGACCGGTGTATGGATCAGTCCGGTCGACATCAGAAAGTTATTCAGCAAGCCGTTGTTCTTCAGGATCCCGATCCATGCATACACGCGAATCAGAAACGACGTCCAGAACGGCAGCATCACCGCCATCATCAGCAGATTGCGACTCGCCGGATTCGATCGGGCAATGTAATACGCCATCGGATAACCGATCAGCAAACACAGCAACGTGGAGATCGCCGCGACCACCACCGAATTCACATAGGTCGCGAAATAGAGGCTGTCGGTCAGCAGAAACGCATAGTGCGACAGGTCCAGCGCGACGTGAACCACCCCGTCGGTGTACTTGGCGAGCTCGGTATAAGGCGGGATGCCAAGCTGCAAATCGGCAAAGCTGATCTTCACGACCAGCAGGAACGGCACGAGGAAAAACAGCAGCAGCCAGATGAACGGGCCGGCCACCACCGCGGTGCGGGCAGTCAGATTGAAACGGCGCACCGGCCACGACGCGAAAGAACTGATCGAGCGCTTCATGACGTCAACACCACGCCGGCCGATGCGCTCCAGCGCACATACACCTCGTCGCCCCAGGTGGGCGGATCGATCTCGGTCAAGGCAAGGCTCGTCACGTTGGCGATCACCGTTTTGCCGGCGTCGAGTTTCACGTGGTACAGCGAATAGCCGCCCATGTAGGCGATATTCGTTACCACGCCCTTGCCCCAGTTGTACGCACCCTCAGGCGGTTTGCGCGTGAGCGCGATGCGCTCGGGCCGCACGGAAATCGTCACCGGCATGCCGAGCGGCCCGGTGATGCCATGGCTCACGTAGAGACGGACCGGCAAGTCGGGCGTTTCAATGAACACGTGATCGGGTTCGTCTTCGACGACGTTGCCGTCGAACAGATTGGTCGAACCGATGAACTCGGCCGAAAAACGGCTATTCGGATATTCGTACACTTCGTGCGGTGTGCCGAGCTGGATGATCTCGCCTTCGCTCATCACGGCAAGACGGTCCGCCATCGTCATCGCCTCTTCCTGGTCGTGCGTCACCATCATGCAGGTCACGCCGACCTTGTCGAGAATGTTGACCAGTTCGATCTGCGTGCGCTGACGGATCTGCTTGTCGAGCGCGGACATCGGTTCGTCGAGCAGCAGCAGCTTCGGCCGCTTGACGAGCGAGCGCGCGAGCGCCACACGCTGCTGCTGGCCGCCGGAGAGCTGATGTGGTTTGCGCTTCGCAAAACGGCCCATCTGCACGAGATCGAGCGCGGTCTGCACGCGGTCTTTCAGTTCAGACTTAGGCACGCCTTCCTGCTTCAGGCCGAAGGCGACGTTGGCCTCGACCGCCATGTGCGGAAACAGCGCGTATGACTGGAACATCATGTTGACCGGCCGGCGATACGGCGGCAATTGCGCAAGGTCTTCGCCATCGATCAGGATCTTGCCCGACGTGATCGATTCGAGGCCGGCCAGCATGCGCAACAAGGTCGATTTGCCACAACCGGAACTGCCGAGCAGCGCGAACAGTTCTCCCTTTTTCACCGACAGGTTGACCCCTTTGACCGCGGCGGTCTCGCCGAACTTCTTCACGATGTCGACGATCTCGACGAAATTCTCTGCTGCACTGCCTGCTGCGGCGTTCACGCCCGGGGACGGCACGGCGGCCCCTGCCATCGCGCCCGACTGGTCACTACTCATCACAATGCTTTACTCCGGCGTTTGACGAACAAAGCCCCCGGTGGACACCGAGGGCTTCTTGATGATACTTACGCGTTCACTCTGGCTGCGAATCAGCGGCCGGACTTGAATTCAGTCCACAGCCGCGTTTGCAGACGCTGGATTTCCGGCGGCAGCGGCTTAAGCAGGAACAACGTCTTGATGATTTCAGGCGAGGGGTACACGGCCGGGTCGTTCGCCACGTCCTTGTCCACATACTTGCGCGCTTCGAGGTTGGCGCTCGGATAGTAGACGGCGTTGGTGATCGCGGCGTGAACCTGCGGAGTTTCGATGTAGTTGATCCACTCGAGCGCGGCTTCCTTGTTCTTTGCGTCCTTCGGAATCGCCATCACGTCGAACCACACCGGGGCGCCGCCCTTCGGAATGAAGTACTCGATCTTGTAGGCCTTCTTCGCCTCGACCGCGCGATGCTTGGCGATCACGACGTCGCCCGACCAGCCGTACGCGAAGCACACGTCGCCGCCAACCAGGTCATTGATGTAGCCCGACGAGTTGAACTGCGTGATGTACGGGCGGATCTTCTTCATCATCTCGAGCGCGGCGCGGTAGTCGGCCGGGCTCGTGCTCATCGGGTCTTTGCCGATGTAGTGCAGCGCGGCGGCGAACATCTGGTCCGGCGCGTCGAGCACGGACACGCCGCAGGCCTTCAGCTTCGAGATGTTTTCCGGCCTGAAGAGGACGTCCCAGCTGTCGAGCGGCACGTTCTTGCCGAGGATCTGCTGCGCCTTGGTCACGTTGTAGCCGAGGCCGGTCGTGCCGTATGCCCAGGGTACCGTGTACTTGTTGCCCGGATCGGCGCCGGCCACGAGGGCCATCAGCGAGGGATCGAGGTACTTCAGGTTCGGCAGCTTCGATTTGTCGAGCGGCGCGAAGATGCCCGCGGCAATCTGCTTGCCGGCGTAGTTGCTGGTCGGCACGACGATGTCGTAACCCGAACTGCCGGTGAGGAGCTTGGCTTGCAGCGTGTCGTCGCTGTCGTAGTTGTCGTATTTGACCTGGACGCCGGACTGCTTGGTGAAGTTCGGAATGGTGTCCTTGGCGATGTAATCGGACCAGTTATACACGTTGAGCTGCGTGTCTTTCGCAGCAGCCGTCAACCACGGTGTCGCGCACAGAACCAGTGCCGCCACTTGTCCCACTACCCGTCTTTTCATCCCGTTCTCCGATCCTGACCGGCCCGACCCGGCTGTCTTCAACCACGCCGCGGCACACCGCACGCGGCTCCCCTGAAAAATCCGAAAACTACCATTAATTGTTGCGCGCACCAAAAAAAATGCTGGGCTGTCGCGCAAACGGTACAGCGTAAGCCGCGCCGCTACAAAATGGGCGCAATTTTAGCGGGTTATCGGCGCGTGTCTACCCGAAAAAAACACCAGTGGCGGCCCCGGTGTTATCTCGTTGTCAACTTACGCCGACCGCACCCCACCGGGTTCGCATCAAGGCGGCAGCCAGAGGCCGCTTTCCGTGAATTTTATGCCTTACAGCTAACCTCGATGCGGGCGTAAGCCACCCGTCGCGCCACGGCATCGGCACCGGGCGCGACCTTGCACAGATCTGCCGCGAAGGCTCCAGCCGCCGCGTCACGCTGTTCCTGTGGCTGACGGCCGGCATGCTGATGTCGGCGGTCAGCACCTTCGTCCTGCTGGCGCTCCAGCAGGCAGGCGGCCGCCGGCTCGCGGCGGGCATCGTCGGTGCGACGGCGCGTTGTTGTGGCAGTTGGCGTTCGGCGGATAAGGCCGCCTTGTGTGATTTATTTGTGACCGAAGTGGTTTTGTAAGTATTTTCCAACCGTCTACGGCAGTCCGAACGGCTGGCAACTCGACTAAGACCAACTAGCAGCAATGAACGGCGCGAATCAGGTACAGCATTGCGCGCTGAGTGGTGGAATTCGAATCGAGGCGAAGGCGGCAATGGATACTGCCAACCGTGCACGCATCTGTGCCATGGCGAGCGCGACGCCGGGGCGCGATGGCCGCATCGGTTAACATAGCGGAACTTCGCTTCTCCGCCCCAAGGTTTCCGATGGCTTCGAATCTCCACGATCTTCCCGACAGCCCGTGCATCGGTGTCTGTTCCACGCTTTTCGACGAGGTCTGCAAAGGCTGCGGCCGCACCTCCACCGAAGTATCCAACTGGGTGTTCCTGAGCGACGAGGAAAAACGCGCGGTGTGGGTACGCATCGAGCAGGACGGCACCGCGATGCGTTTCAAGAACGACAAGCTGTAGCCTCCCGCGCGCCGTGGCCACCCGCATCGGCCCTCTTGCCGGAAAACCCGTCTCCCGACTGGGATCGCGATTGCAATAAAAAACGCCGGACATTCCGGCGTTTTTGCGTGACGAGCGGAGCTTCTCGCGCGTGGCGATCAGAACCGCATACCGACGCCCAAACCGACCACCACCGGGTCGATATTCAACCGGCCGAGCGACTGACCGCCGAGCGTTGCGTCGGTGTGCATCCAGATCTTCTTGATATCCGCATTGACGAACAGCGACTTGGTCACCTGCACGTCCACACCTGCCTGCAACGCGGGACCGAAGCTGTGGTTGGTGATCGAGATCGGTTGCCCGGCTGCGTTCAAGCCGTTGTTATAGAACAACGTGTAGTTCAGACCCGCACCGACGTACGGCCGGATACGCCCCGCGTGGTTGAAGTGATATTGCAGCAGCAGCGTGGGCGGCAACACGTTCACACCACCGAGATTGCCGAGACTCGACGTCAGCTGATGGCGCGACGTGCCGAGAATCAGCTCGACGCCGAGGTAGTCGCGGATCATGTAGGTCAGATCCAGCTCCGGCACGATGGCGTTGTTGACGCCCACATTGAGCGCCGACAGCGACTGGTTGGTCTCCACGTTCGGCATGATGCTGATTGCGCGCAGACGCACCAGTACGTCTCCGGCGTGAATGCCGCTCATCTGGTCGTCGCCGGCAGCCTGCGCCGGCGACACCAGCGCGCCTGCGCCTAGCAGGCACGTCGCGACGACAGCGGCCTTGATTCTGTTCCTGAGCAAGTGCTTCATGTGCTTCCCCGAGTGTTGATTGCGTGCGGGGATTGTCGAAGTTCTTGTCAGGTTTCACGTTGACCCGTGTCAACCCAGCGAGAACGCCCAACGACCTGCGACAGCGGGTCGCGTCGCACCGGTCAGGAGCAGTTCGATCAGGTCGTGGACGCTGCGGATGGCCGTGCCAAACGGCAAGGCTTCGCGGCCGCGAAAGAACAGACCGTTGGCCACGTCGCCGCGCAATGCCGCGGCGAGTCGCGTGTCGATGCAGAAGTGGCCGAACTTCTCGACACCGTCGCGCCAGCCACACACGCTGAGGCATTCGAGCGCGGTCGGGCAGACGTGTTTGAGCGCGCCGACCTTCGCGCGGATTTTCGTTTCGTGGCGCAGATAGCGCATCAGCCATGGTGTTTTCACGGCGCGCGCGGGCAGGCCCGTCACGCTGACGAATTCGACGATGTCGTCGGGCGTCGCTTCGGCCAGTACGCGTTTGAAGTTCGGATGCGCGTCGCCTTCTTCGGTCACGGCGAACGGTGTGCCGAGCTGCACGCCGCTGGCACCGGCGCTCAGCAGTTCGCGCACAGCTTCGTGACTGTTGATGCCGCCCGCGACGATCAAGGGCACGTCCTGGCGACGCAAACCGAGCGACGTGAATGTCGCTTCGATCTCCTCAAGCACACGCAAGAATTCGAAGCGCGGGTCGCGCATGTCGGCGAGATTGCTCACGCCAAGATGGCCACCTGCGTGGGCCGGATGTTCGATCACGACAGCGTCGGGCAGACGGCCCTTTTTCATCCACTTCTTCAGCACCAGCGCGACACCGCGGCTATCCGACAGGATGGGGATCAGCGCGATGTCGTGGCCCTGGGTCATGTCCGGCAAATCGAGCGGTAAGCCAGCGCCCATGACAATTGCATCGGCGCCGCTTTCGCAGGCGACGCGCACGTACTCCGCTTGTGCGTTGACCGCTTTCATCACGTTGACGGCGATCATGCCGCGGCCTTCGCTGAGTGCCTTGGCGGCGTGGATTTCACGCGCCAGCGCGGTGAGGTTCGCCTGTTCAAGCCTAGCCCGGTCGGGAGATTGCCGGCAGCGTTCGATCAGATCGTGATGATGATGGCGCAGGTCGATGCTGGCGATGGTGCCGAGTGCGCCTTCACGGGCGACGCTGCCGGCCAGCCGGTGGGCCGAGATGCCGACGCCCATGCCGCCTTGCACGATCGGAAGCAGCGAGCGGCCGCGGATAACGAGTGGGGGGAAAGAGTGAGAGGTGTGCATTGACGACCCGATTGGTGGACTATCGAAACGGTGATAATCGATCGTCGGGCGCGGCGTGCCTTGCTTCGGGTCAAGGAGGCAGTTTGCTGGTTTGGTTTTGAGAGCGGTTGGTTGACGTTGGTCACGTCACGGTAAGGTTGATTCGTACGGACGGACAAACCAGAGCCAGCATGCACGACGCTCACCATGAAAAAAGCCCGCTTCGAAGAAGCAGGCTTTTTCTTGCACTACACCGTGGAGCAGAAAGCGCTTACTGCACGCCCTGGCTCAACAGGAAGTCTTCATAGTTGCCGCCGAAGTCGTTCAGCGTGCCGTTGGTCTTCACTTCGATGATCCGGTTCGCAAGACCGCTCACGAACTCACGGTCGTGCGACACGAAAATCAGCGTGCCTTCGTACTTGTCGAGCGCGATCTGCAGCGATTCGATCGACTCCATGTCCATGTGGTTGGTCGGCTCGTCCATCAGCAGCACGTTGTGACGGCCCAGCATCAGCTTGCCCCAGATCATGCGGCCCTTCTCACCACCGGAGAGCACCTTGACCGACTTGCGGATGTCGTCGGCATTGAACAGCAGACGGCCGAGCGTGCCGCGCACCATCTGCTCGTCGTCGCCTTCCTGGCGGTAGCCGTCGATCCAGTCCATCAGCGTGACGTCGGTCGGAAACTCTTCATACGTATCCTGCGGCATGTAACCGACGTTCGCGTTTTCGGCCCACTTCACGGTACCGTGATCGAGCGTGAGCTTGCCGAGCAGCGAACGCAGCAGCGTGGTCTTACCCGCGCCGTTCTCGCCGATGATCGCGATACGCTCGCCCGGCTGCACGCTGACGCTGAAGTCGTTGAAGATCTGACGCTCGTATTTCTTCGAGATCTTGTCGGCCACCACCGCGATGTTATGCAGCTTCTTCTCGTACTCGAAGCGGATGAACGGATTCTGCCGTGACGACGGCTTGAATTCCTCGATCTTGATCTTGTCGATCATCTTCAGACGGCTGGTGGCCTGACGCGCCTTCGACTTGTTCGCCGAGAAGCGGCGCACGAAGTCCTGCAGGTCGGCGACGCGTTCCTTCGCCTTGGCGTTGGCGTTCTGCTGACGCTCGCGCGCCTGCGTGCTGGCCAGCATGTAGTCGTCGTAGTTGCCCGGATAGACCTTCAGCGTGCCGAAGTCCATGTCGGCCATGTGCGTGCAGACCTGGTTCAAAAAGTGACGATCGTGCGAGATGATGATCATCGTCGAGTTGTACTGGTTGAGCACGTCTTCCAGCCAACGGATCGAGTTGATGTCCAGGTTGTTGGTCGGTTCGTCCAGCAGCAGCACGTCCGGCTTCGAGAACAGCGCCTGCGCGAGCAGTACGCGCAGTTTCCAGCCCGGCGCGACGTTGCTCATCGGGCCATTGTGGTCCTCGATCGCGATGCCGATGCCGAGCAGCAGCTCGCCCGCACGCGCTTCCGCAGTGTAGCCGTCGTACTCGGCGAACTTCGCTTCGAGTTCGGCGGCGTGCATATAGTCGTCGTCAGTCGCGTCGGGGTTCGCGTAGATCGCGTCGCGCTCGGTCATCGCGGCCCACATTTCGGCGTGGCCCATCATCACGACGTCGAGCACGCGCACGTCTTCGTACGCGAACTGATCCTGGCGCAGCTTGCCGAGGCGGACGTTCGGTTCGAGCATCACGTTGCCGGAGCTCGGTTCCAGATCGCTACCCAGGATCTTCATGAAGGTGGATTTGCCGCAGCCGTTCGCACCAATCAGGCCATAGCGGTTCCCTCCCCCGAATTTGACCGAGATGTTCTCGAAGAGGGGCTTTGGCCCGAATTGCATGGTGATATTGGCGGTAGACAGCACGGCGCGTCCTTTGAATGTGATATCGGCGAACAACCCAATATTTTAGCAGGTTATCGCGAATTCAACCCACGCAAGCGCCGTGTTCACGCGTTTCGACGCCGCTTTCACCCCCGGTTCGCGCCTCCCCGCCCGCCTTCTAGCCGCCGCGCGGCGTCTGCAAAACGTCGATGAAGGCCGACAGATCGGCCTCGCCCAGCCCCATCGCCGCGCCGAGTCGCAGCAGTTGCTGGACCGTCGACGAAACCGGCATCGGCGTGCCCGTCTCGTACGCTGTCGCGGCGACCGTGTCGATGTCCTTCTGGAACGTACGGAATGCGCCGATCGGCGCGAGGCCGCTTTGCGTCATGCGCGGCACGAAAATCTGCAGCAGCACCGAATCGGCCCAGCCGCCGGCGAGGCCTTGCGTCAGTTTGGCGGCGTCGATGCCGCTGCGTTGCGCGAGGCTCACGGCCTCGGCGATCGCCGCCAGGGTCGCGGTGACGATGGTCTGATTGCAAAGCTTGGTGGTCTGCCCCGCTCCGACCTCGCCCATGTGTGTGACGCGGGCCGAATAGGCGTCAAGGAGTGGCGTGACCGCCTCGACGTCTGCCGCGGCGCCGCCCGCCATGATCGCCAGCGTGCCCGCCGTCGCGCCCGCCACGCCGCCGGATACCGGCGCGTCGATCCAGCTGACGCTCGCGGTCCCTGTGCCTGTGCCTGTGCCTGTGCCTGTGCCTGTGCCTGTGCCTGTGCCTGTGC
>NZ_JALQCK010000072.1:0-23742 GCF_030464835.1 Paraburkholderia sp. WS6 | reverse complement strand
AACCGCACGCGCTGGCCGGAGCCCCCTACCGCGCGAGCGGTTTCGTTCTTCGGCCGTAGTTAGCCGATCCCGGTCCGACAGCAAACTTCGGCAAACGACCCACAAGGGACAGTGGTATTTCTCTGAAGCGGCCGTTCGCAGCGAGGCGTGACGTCCGGTATTCGGGCAGCCTATTCGGCGCTGGACTATTGCACTTTATTGTCTTCGCGTTTCGCGTCCGCCATGGCCTCCGGCTCTAACTCTTCCGCGGACCGATTCAGGTGGACGAACAGCCCCCAGGAGGCAAGAAGCAAGGCTGTCGACGCAATCAGCCGGCCGCATATCGAAGCTGCGATGGATCCTGGTGCAGCGCCTTGAACGTTGCCGCGAGCCCTTCGATGGCAAGCGCGACGACGACAACCACCAAGAATCGCGACATGAAACGTCGTACCCGCGTCGGCGCGCTCACGTCAGCCTCCCGTATGACCTCTTCCTCTACGATGGTCTCGGCGATCTGCAAGGCGACAACGGCCCCAGCCAGCAGCCCCAAAGCTTCAATGATGGATTGCGCGCTTGCCTGGTCCCATTGACTCGCAAATGCAATCGATCCGATGCGAGCAGCAATCGCAATCAACATCAGCGCCGCGCAGGTGAAGAGAACAGCCATCAGCCCATGGACGATCGTAAAGAAGCGCACAAGGAACTTCATTTTTTTGACTCCCTTGCATTGCAAGTGGGTGATCCATGCCGTGTTCCATCAATTCCTGAAAGGCGCAGCGATGAGGGCTGATTTTAGAGGCGGACCGGATGGTCCTGACAATGGGGCCAAACCCGCGCTTGGCAAATTATCGTTCTGGGGCGCCGGCGCCTGACACAGGTCTCGGGTCGTTCCTCGCGTGCTCCCAATACGAACCAGAGTCATCTGCCGTGCGAGTCTGGGATCAAACGATTGCCGCGCCTGCGCGCCAAACCTATCTGCATAACCGAACACTCGGCGTGACAACCACGACCATGACAATGTCGAGCTTCGATTCGATTCGATTGGATCGCCGGACCGAGTGTATGAGCGCTTGTCGCGGCCCGCCCGCTGGAGCATAGGCCGCGTGACGCTGATCGGCGATGCCGCGCATGCGCTTGTGCCGCCTCACGGCCGGGGCGCCAACCAGTCGATCGAAGATGCCGTGGTGCTGGCCGCGCAGGAACGCAACGCCCGCCTCGGCGCGCGCGACAGCGTGTTGCACCACCTAGGGGTGGATTCACGATTTCGACGCCCGCACGAAAGAGCCGAGTGAAGGGCAGGGTGGCACCTGGCTTTGAGCAAGCCCTGCCGGATGTCCGGCTCGAACCTGCATTCCTGCCACTGAGCGTTACCGCGCATGCCCTATTCGTCTGACCTGAAAGACTTTTATAAGGCAAAAACTGAAACTGTTTTACGCCTCTATTCAATGGATCGCATTGCTGCGACCGGAAATACGATAAGCATCAAGGAAGGGCGTCCACACCGGATCCCAGTCTGCGCGCGATGGGCTCAAGCTTGCCGGCCAATTGCCGTTAGACGGGTTGGGGGGATGAGTCGGTCCTCCTTCGTAGCCAATCGGCGTAGCAAGCCTGTTATGCAGGCGTTACTTAACAAGGAGTCTTCTCATGCTGCGTTTTATCCGTTCCCTTTCGCGCGACGAGCGCGGCGTCAGCTCGCTGGAATATGCTGTTCTTGGTGGCATCATCGTCGCTGTGCTGGTCGCACTTGGCGCGTTCCTGCAAGGTGCCGGTGGCTTTCAGGCCGTTTTCCAGACGCTGATCACAAAGGCAACCCAAGCAATCTAGTGGTCGTGATGCTCCGGCTAAGCACGAGCACGTGTGAGCCGGAGACCACCTTCCTCGGCACATTCGGAAAACGATGATAGCCCCCGGTGTAGTGAAAGCAGGTGCCTGCGTGACCCTCATCATGCTGGCAGGTTCCGATCTGCGCATGCGGCGTCTGCCCAATGTCGCCGTGGCCGCGTTTGTCGCCCTGTATTTCGTCAACGCCGCCATGACCGGTTTCGGCCGTGCGTCATGGGACATCCATCTGGCCGCGGGCGGGGCATCGCTTGCCGTGGCTGCATTGATGTTTCGATTGGGTTGGCTCGGCGGCGGCGATGCGAAGCTCGCCGCCGCGGTCTTTCTATGGGCGGGGCCGGAATCCTGGCCGGTGCTGGTGGTCGTTTCGTTGTGCGGATTGCTTGTTGCCCTCGCAGTGCTCGCAGTGGCCGGCATGCAGGGAATTCCCGCCCTCGCGGGTGTGAGCAGGCGGCTTGACTGGATTGCACCGGCGCGGGGCGTCCCGTATGGCGTCGCGCTCGCGTTGGGCGGCATCGTCGCAGTCTTGCTGCAGCCCACAGCCGGTCATTGCGCGACGCTCGCCATGTTTCGACTATTCGGTGAGTCAACCTAAGGTTATTGCTGCACGAGCCGTGCGCCGCTTGCCTGAATACAACGCCGCCCATATGCAAAACTTCATCAAGCTAGCCGCGCTCGTTGTCATCGCCGCAATGGGCGCATTCATCATCCGCGCGCTGTACATTTCGGCATCGAGCCCGCGCGTGGCGCACCAATCGTCGATGGTGCACGTGCGTGCCGCAGCTGACGATTTGCCGGACGGACTGCTGTTGCGCGACGTGGACCTCGTATGGAAAACGATGCCGCGCGAGCAGGTCCCTGCAGGCGCGCTCATCGAAGAAGCCTCTAACGGCAGCGACGGAAAAGACCTCAAGGGCGATCTGCTGCGGCACGCGGTACGCGCGGGGACGCCGCTTGGCGTTGCCGACGTGATTTTGCCGAGCGCCCCGGGATTTCTTGCGGCTGCGCTCAAGCCTGGTATGCGCGCGATCTCGGTTGCCGTTGACGACGTGTCGGGCAATGCAGGGCTCATTCAGCCTGGCGATTATGTCGACATCCTGTTGACCCAGCAGATGCGGGCCGAAACAGGCGCCCAGGTCGCCCCCGCGCGCGCGGTTGAATCGGAAACGGTCGCCGAGCGTGTGCGCGTGCTGGCGGTTGGCACAGCGTTTCGTCGTCCGAAGGATGACGACAGCGCCTCGAGCACGAATGCCCCGGGCACGACCGCTCGCACCGTGACCATCGAAGTCACACCGGCGAGCGCCCAGACGATCACGGTGGCGGCTCACCTCGGCACGCTCTCGCTTGCGCTGCGCAGTTTTGCCACGCGTGACCGGCGCACGCCGGACGTCGAGGATGTCGCCATGACGCACACACGTCCCGTGTGGGCCGGCGATGTCTCGCGCGCCTTGCGCGCAGTGAGCGCACCGGCAGAGTCGCACTCCGCGAAAACACCGGCACCGGCGCCGCATGTCGTCATCTACCGTGGCTCGAAGGTCGACCAGGCAGACGGCGAATTGCCCGGCAGCACGTCGACGGGCGCGCCGGGAGTGCCGCCGCTGCCCACCGGCACGCCGCCCGCCGCTCCCGCACACGCCGACGCGGCTCCCGACATCTCCGTAGGATCATAGGACGACACATGTTCAGCCTCACACACGGCAAGCTGTTTTCACGCTGCGCGCGGCTTTGCGCAGGCGGCCGTCCTGCCGTCACCGGCATTTGCGCCGTGCTGCTTGTCATTGCCACGCTTTGCGGCCTCGGTGCGGCGGCATGGGCGAGCGAGCCCGCCGATGTGCTGCCAGTTGCGGCAGGCAGTGGCACGTTGATCCAGCTGCCGCAGCCCGCCGTTGCCGTGTTCGTTGCCGACCCGAGCGTTGCCGATGTCCATGTGCCGACGCCGCGCTCGGTGTTCGTGCTCGGCAAGAAGTCCGGCACGACGACACTCTTTGCACTCGGGCCGAACAATCGGGAAATTCTCCGCAAGACGATCAGTGTGTCGACGGATACGGCTTCGATTCAACGTCTTATCGACGCGCGCTTCCCCAAATTCGCGGTCACCGTGTCGGGTGCGCCCGGCTCATTGATGGTGACTGGCGCGGTACCGAGCGCGGCGGATGCCGATGCCATTGTGCAAACGCTGCAACCGTATCTTCACGCCAATGAGCAACTCGTGAACCGCCTCTCGATCGCACACCCGATCCAGGTCCTGCTGCGCGTGCGCATCACCGAAGTGGATCGCAACATTACGCAGCAGCTCGGCATCAACTGGAATGCCATTGGCGCGAGCGGCAACTTCTTCGGTGGGCTGTTCAACGGGCGTGCCATTTTCGACGCGACGACGAATCTCTTCAACCTGCCGTCGGGTGGTGCGTTCTCGGTGGTGGGCGGCTTCAAGGCCGGCCGCACGACGATCGAAGGCGTACTCGACGCGCTCGACCAGGAAGGCTTGCTGACGATGCTGGCCGAACCGAACCTGACCGCGATGTCGGGTCAGACGGCGAGCTTCCTCGCAGGTGGTGAGCTGCCGATCCCCGTGCCCCAGAGCGGCACGACGAGCACGATCACGATCGAGTACAAACCCTACGGCGTCGCGCTGAACTTCACCCCGACCGTGCTCGCCGACAACCGTATCAGCCTCACCGTACGGCCTGAAGTCAGCCAGATCGATCCGAGCAATAGCATCACGCTGAACTCGATCGTGGTACCGGCGCTGACCGTGCGCCGCATGGAAACCACCGTCGAGCTGTCAGGCGGGCAGAGCTTCGCAATCGGCGGACTCCTGCAGAGTTCGACGAGCGACGTGCTCTCCGAGCTTCCCGGCCTCGGCGGGTTGCCCATTCTCGGTAAGCTGTTCTCGTCGACGAAATACCAGAACAACAAGTCGGAGCTCGTCGTAATCGTGACACCGTATATCGTCGGGCCGACGGGGCCGGGCCGGCTGCGCGGCGCGCTGGACGATGTCATCACCCCCAGCAGCGACATCGAATATGCCGTGCGCCAGTCGCTTTCGATCGACCCGCTTGCGGGCAATTCGCCCCGCCTCATTGGCACCGCGGGCTTCGTCTATTGATATGGAGACCATAATGAATCCTCGGCTCTCCCTCATTGCCACCATTCTCGCCGGTGTGGCGAGCGCCTGCCTCACGTCGTGCATGTCGGCGCGGCCGCCGCTCGGCATGCCCGATCCATCCGTGATCGGCTTTACCCCCGGGGACGGCGGACGCGCGACGCCGCCGGCGTGCGAAACGCTCACGCAGCGCTCCGGCATGCGCGATGCGGGCCAGGTGCGGCCCGGCGTGGAGTTCGGCTGCGCGACCTACTCGAACCTGGCCGCGATGCTCGCGCGGCCAACCGACCTCGTGGCGCCCGTGCCCTACGCGGGCGCGGACGCACCGCTCGCCGCGAGCGCGGTACGGCGCTACCAGGAAGACCGCGCGAAACCGTTGAACTCGGATTATTCGAGTTCTTCGTCATCTTCGTCGAACTCGACGACGGGCTCGTCGTCAGGATCTCGCTAACGGAGATTGCACACATGGGCGCTTTCGCATCGAACATCCTCAAACGCCAGGCACAACCGTCCGGCGCCGAGAAACTCATCGCCGTCGTCTCCGACGCGCAAAGCATCGAGGTCGTCAAGAGCGTCGTCGTCGATCAGGGCATCGCGACCTCGTACGTCATGCTCGGTTCGCTCGACGATGCGATCGGGATCATGACTTCACTGAAGGAGTCGCCGCGCCACCTGATCGTCGATGTGACAGGATCGACGATGCCGATTTCCGATCTCACGCGGCTCGCCGAGGCCGTCGACCCTTCGGTTGCAGTCATTGTCGTTGGCGAGCGCAACGACGTCGGGCTCTTTCGCAGCCTGCTGCATATCGGCGTGCAGGACTATCTCGTCAAGCCGCTCACCGCAGAACTCGTCCGGCGCGCGCTGACGGCCTTCGACGACGGCACATCGGCACGCACCGGCAAGGTGCTCTCGTTCGTTGGCGCGCGAGGCGGCGTCGGCGTCACGACAATTGCCACCGCACTTGCTTCTCATCTTGCTGACACGACGCGGCGCCGGATCGCTTATGTCGATCTCGACCCGTACGGCGGCGCGGCCGCCTCGATGCTCGGCGTCGCCGCCAACAACGGGCTTATTGAATTGCTGCAGAACCCGCAGCGGCTCGACCAGCAATTAATCAATCAGGCTTTCGTTGCCCAGAGCGATCGTCTTCTCGTGCTTGCGGCGGAGCTCCCGTACAACCAGGAGTTCGCCTTGCGCACGGGCGCGCTGAGCGAGCTTGTCACGATGCTCAAGCATCACTTCCACTACATCATGCTCGATCTGCCTGGGCGCGCGGGCAGAATCGTCGAGGAAGCCCTTGATAGCAGCTCGACGATCCATGTCGTCGCCGACTTCTCCGTGCATTCGGCGCGCGAAGCTGCGCGGCTTTGCCGTTTCGCACAGACCCTCGACGCCGCGCCCGCCATCACGGTGCTGCTCAACGAAGCACAGCAGCCTGTGTCCGGGCGCGTCCGCGAGGACGATTTCGTCAACGCGCTCGCACGCGGGTCCGTGCATTCGCTGCCCTACGAGCCGCAGAGTCTTGCCCTCGCTGAGAACCTCGGTGAAGCTGGAAGGCTTGCCCACGCACATCGCTCGCCGTTCGCAGCGGCCATCGTGTCGCTGGCCAATGCGATCACGGGCAGCGACACGGCAGTGGCCCGCGAGCCGTGGTACAAGCGCCTGTTGCCCACGCGGAAGGTGTGCTGATGTTCGGCCGGCGCCCCCCCCTCTCGACCAGCCCGTCGCTCGCCGATCACGATGAGCCTCGGGAATCCGGGGCGGTCGCCGGCTCCGCGGCAGCCGAGCCGGAAGCGAGCAAGCGCGAGACGCCGCTGGCCTCGTTGAGCGCTACACCCGCAGCAATGAGCCACTCAGCCGCGGACCGCAATGAAGCGCTGATCCGCTCCGAGACGTTCAGGGCGATTCGTTCGGCCGTCTTTGCGTCGATGAATATGTCGGCGGCGCTCATGATGTCGCGCAGCGAGGTACGCACGGGCATCGAGCAGATCGCAGCCGAGACGACCACCCGCGAGCGTTTGTCGCTGACGCTGGCCGAGCAGACGCTCGTTGTCGACGAGATTCTCAACGACATGTTCGGCATCGGGCCAATCGAGCCCTTGCTCGCGGACGAACGCGTCACCGATATTCTCGTGAACGGACCGGACCAGGTCTACGTCGAGCGCGGCGGCCGCCTTGAACTGACTGCGCTCAAGTTCCGCGACAACGCGCACGTCATCAACGTGGCGCAGCGCATCGCAGCAGCAATCGGGCGGCGCGTCGACGAAAGCAGCCCGATGGTCGATGCACGTCTTGCCGACGGCAGCCGCGTGAACGTCGTGCTGCCGCCGATCGCGCTGCGCGGTGCATCGATCTCGATCCGAAAGTTCGCCAAACGCAACATCACACTCGGCCGGATGGCGCAGCAAGGCAATATCTCCACGCAGATGGTGGACGTACTGCGCATCGCAACCGCGTCCCGCCTGAACGTCGTCATCTCCGGCGGCACGGGCTCTGGCAAGACAACACTGCTCAATGCGCTCTCCCGCTTTATCGACGAAACCGAGCGCGTCGTCACGATCGAGGATGCCGCTGAGCTGCAACTGCAACAGCCGCATGTCGTCAGCCTCGAGACGCGCTCCGAAAACAGCGAAGGCCTTGGCGGAATCTCTCAACGGGACCTCGTTCGCAACGCGCTCCGTATGCGCCCGGACCGGCTCATCCTCGGCGAGACGCGCGGCACGGAAGCATTCGACGTACTGCAGGCGATGAATACGGGCCACGACGGATCGATGACGACGATCCACGCGAACGCGCCGCGCGATGCGATCACGCGGCTCGAGAGCATGGTGATGATGGCCAACGGCAATTTGCCGCTGATGTCGATCCGGCGGCAGATTGCCAGCGCCGTCCATCTGATCGTGCAAATCGAACGCATGCGCGACGGCGTGCGGCGCGTGACTCATGTGACCGAGATCGCGGGCATGGAAGGCGACGTCGTCATCACCCAGGATCTGTTCACGTTCCGCTACAACGGAACCGCTTACGAAGAGCAGGTACGCGGCATGTTCGAATGCTCGTCGCTGCGTCCAGTGTTCGCCCAGCGCGCTGCCTACTATGGCCTCGAAGAGGCGCTGCTCACGGCGATGCAATCATGAGACCTGCGGACGTCATCGGCCTCGGCGCCTTCTTCGCCTTCATGGTCGGGGGGCTCATCGTGCACGCGTTGCGCGGCGTCGCGCGCCAGCAGGCGGGTACGCGCATCCGCGCACGTGTGGCCGCGGTGCGCGACGAAAGCAAGGCCGCCCTCGCCGAGCGCGACGCGAGTCTTCAGGAGCAGCTGCTACACCCCAAGCGCAGGCTCGCCGACCAGGACGCGCTCTTCGCCGTCGTCTCGGCCTGGCATGAACGCGTACGCACCGTCAGCGGCCCGGGCGGTGTTCGCGCGATTTACCTCATCGCTTTCGCTGCACTCATTGCATCGGTGATCGCCACCGCGTTCGTTCCTGTGGGGCCCGTGCTGCGCGTGCTCGCCTGCATCGCAATCCCCGTTCTCGTCGTGCGTTGGGCCTATCACTGGCAGATCGCGCGTTTCAGGAACCGCTTTCTCGCCGTTTTTCCCGATACGATTGACCTCATCATTCGCGCGGTGCGCGCCGGTATTCCCGTTGTGCAGGCGATCTGCGTCGCCGGGGTCGAAAGCGAGGAGCCGGTGCGCACGACATTTCGCACCATGGGCGATGCGCTGCTCGTGGGCGCCGACCTGAAGGAGGTGCTCGAACAGGCAGCGGTGCGCCTGCGACTCGCCGACTTCTCGTTCTTTTCGGTCTGCCTGGTCCTGCAGCGCGAGACGGGCGGCAATCTCGGCGATACGCTCGAGAACCTCGCGGGCATAGTGCGCATGCGGCGCGATATCCGCGCAAAGAGCAAGGCGCTCACGGCGGAAGGGCGGCTCGCCAGCAAGATGATCGCAGCCGTTCCGTTCGCGCTCATGGGCTTCATCTATATCGCCAATCGGCCGTATCTCGACACGCTCACGCATACCCGGGCCGGACACAAGATTCTCGCCCTCGCCGCCGTGCTGCTCACGATCGGGCTGTGGTCGATCAACAAGATTTCGAACCTGGACACCTCGCGATGATGAACGCCGACTTCTGGCGCAATGCCGCCTTGCTCGTCCTGCTCGCAGGCTTCACGCTGTGGCTGGTCCTGCGCGACAAGAGTCACCGCGCGCGCATTGCCCAGCGCACACGGCAAAGCGTGGCCCGCGTAGGTGTCGACAACAGCGGGATGGCCGACGCCGCGAAGCGCATGCCGCAGCGCTTCGCCAAACGGATCGCCGCGCTCGGCGAACGGCTGCCTGTCGTGCAGGCCGAAGACCGCGCCAAAGTGGCCATGCGTCTTGCCAGCGCGGGATTTCGCGACCGGCGCGCAATCGCCGTCATGTCGGGGCTCAAGATTGTCGTGGGAGCCTGTCTCGCGCTCGGCGCCATCGCCCTCGGCGGGCATCTGCCCAAGGTCGGCCAGTACTTTACGATTCGCGCGCTGCTGATGGCGGGTGCATTCGTCATCGGCATGATGTTGCCGGAATATGCGCTCGCATTCTTCATCCGGCATCGTCGCAAGGCGATCGCCGCCGCGCTGCCCGACGCACTCGACCTGCTCGTGGTCTGCACCAACGCAGGCAATAGCCTCGTCGTTGCCATCAAGCGCGTGGCGCGCGAGCTGCGCGTTATCTGCCCGCCGCTTGCCGATGAGTTCACCGTGACCGCGGACGAACTCAGTATCGGCAGCGACACGGCGCAGGCACTCAGCGCGATGTCGGCTCGGGTGGGCCTGTCCACGATGCGCGCACTGGTGACCACACTGGTGCAGTCGCAAAAGTACGGCACGCCGATCACTCATTCGCTGCGCACCCTGTCGCGTACCGAACGGGCCATGCAGATGGTCGCGCTCGAGGAAAAGGCCGCGAAGCTCGCACCGAAGATGACGCTGCCGATGATGATCTTCATCATGCCGACCGTCTCGCTCATTGCAGCGGGGCCGGCCGTCATTCGACTCATCGCCGTATTTCGCGGCCATTGAGCGCTGCAAAGTTTCTGGAGCTTAAATTGAACTCATCTCATCCGTTGCTGGCCCGCAAGACCTTCGCCGCGCTCCTGGCACCGCTGGCCGCTGCGCTGCTCGCCACCGGATGCGCAAGCAATCACTTCGTGACGCCACAGCCTGCCGCCGCCACCCATCTGCCCGATGCGCAGGCCGACATGCATGTCGCCGAAAGCGCCCTCGAGGCCGGCGACACGCCGCTTGCAATGTCGCTTTTCGAAAAAGTGCTGAAGACCGACCCGCAATCGAAAGCTGCGCAGCTCGGCCTCGGCGATGCGATGTATCAGAGTGGCGATCTCGCGCGCGCGGGCGTCCTCTATGGGCAGGTTGCGGCCGTAGCGCCGGACGATGCGCGCGCCGTGCTCGGGCTCGCACGCGTCGCTCTGCGCCAGCGACGGCTCGACGAGGCCGAGAAGCGCTACCGCGAACTCACCGCAGCCCACCCCGACCAAGCGGTAGCGGCCGAGGGGCTTGGCGCCACGCTAGATCTCGAGGGTAAGCACGCGCAAGCGCAGGCGGTCTATCGCGCAGCCTTGCAGCGTCACCCCGAGGTCGCGGGGCTCAAGGCCGATCTCGGCTTGTCGCTCATTCTGGCCGGTGATGTGCGCGCAGGCGCCAATGTGCTGCTCGATATCGCCGGCTTGCCTGACGCGCCGCCGCAGGCTCGCGAAAACCTCGCGCTGGCGTATGGGATGCTCGGCAACAGCGAGGCGGCGAGGCGCATCCTGGTGACCGACATGCCGGCCGAATCGGCGGACGACAATCTGCGCTTCTACCGGCAACTGCGTGAGCGTCTCGGCACCGCCAGGCGTGATGCAGGCGACGCGGGAGTTGCAGGCGTGGAGGAAACACGGCCGGTGTCGGCAGCAAGTGCCGCTGCTCGCGGAGTGCTCCAATGAAGCGGCGCGGGCGCCCCGGCTCCAGTGCCCGCATTCACGCGCGCGGCAGCGTTTCGCTCGAGTTCGTGCTGGTAACGCCGTTCCTGCTGATGGTGCTCTTCGGCATCGTCGACGTGAGCATGGTGCTGTGCGACAAGGCCGTGATCACGAATGCCGCGGGGGAAGCGGCGCGCCAGGGCGTCGTGCTGCGCGTGCCGTCCTATACGCAAACCCAGATCCAGAATGTTGCGCTTGCCTATACGAAGAACAGTCTGGTGACAAGCGGCACGGCCACGTCCCCCACCGTGAGCGTGACCCCGACGGGCGGCTGCGCATCGGCCGGCAGCAGCAAGCCGCTGCAGGTGAACATCAGCTATACCTACAACGGTGTTGTGCTCGGCTCGGCATTCAGTGTGATAACGGGGCCTATTACGGTGAAGGCCGTCGCGGTGAAAAACTGTGAATAAGCGAGTGCGTTCCCGCCAAGCCGCGGCTGCGATGCTTTGCCGGCCATCCGTGCGCCGCGACGAGCGCCTGCGCCCTTGCGTGCGTGCGAGATCGCAAGAGCGCGGTTCGGTAACGCTATGGTTCTTGTTGACGTTCACGGCGTTGCTGATCATCGGGGCTTTTGCGATCGATCTGCCGCGTGTCTTCACGGTCAGCGGCGAATTGCAAAACGGCGCTGATGCGGCGGCGCTCGCCGGCGCCGGAGCGCTCTCACAAGGCAGCACGAGCGGACCGAACTGGGCGGGGGCGGCCTCGTCCGCAACGGCGGCCGTTGCGTTGAATACGTCGGACGGCGTCAAGCTTACGAGCGGATCGGTCACGGCGGGATATTGGGACGTCGCCGCGTCGTCGCCGACGCTGCTCGCGCCGGGCAACGTCACGCTGCCGGCGCCGGCGGGCCAATTGCTGGAACCCGCGGTACAGGTGACGATCTCCCGCAATGCCACGAGCAACGGTGGCCTCGTGCACCTGCTGCTCGGCTCGCTGCTCGGCATGCCGACGACGGCCGACAGCGCAACGGCCGTGGCGGTAATCGCGCCGCCTTCCGCGGTGCCTGCCGGAGCGCTATTTCCCATGGTCATGGATCAATGCGTGTACAACCAATATTGGGACTCGACGAAGAATGCGCCCAAGGTCGACGCGGCAGGCCAGCCTTACGAGTTCGAGGTCGGCAACGGCCAGGAATATGGCGCTTCCTGCGAGGCGGGGCAGTGGACATCGTTTCTCGTGGTCGCCAACGACACGCCGACGGTCGTCAATTTGATCGACAACGGGAATCCGACCTCACTGTCGATCGGGGACAGCATCTACATCGAGCCGGGCGTCAAGGCGGCTGTCTACAAGAGCATTCCCACGGCAACGACCGTCCTCATGCCAGTCAGCACGCAAATCGAGAACAAGACATTCGTCCCGATCATCGCATTCGCCGCTTTTCACATCGACAGTGCGGACCAGGGCGGCAAGTACATCCAGGGGCACTTCGTAGCCGGCTACACGATGCCGACCCAGGGAACAGGCGTCTCGACGAAGAACTATGGCGGGTATGTCGCGCCGCGTCTCGGGTTCTGAGCGGAATTTCGTTCACTCCTGTGGTCGGCAAATAACTTGCGGATTGCCAACGATACAGGGCGCAAAGTCGAATGGCGGCTCCTGGCCGAACCCGGTCTAGCGCGCTGCGCCGCGCTAGACTAGCTGTTTGCACATATGCTCCTCGTCATAAAAACGATCTCCAACCTTCATCGCGCGTGGCTCCAAGCCGAACGTCTGAAAGCCATGCGACGCGTAAAGCCTCTTTGCTGGCAGGTTTTCCGCATTGACGCAAAGCATCAACTGGATGGTCTCCCACTCGTTGGACGCGTGAACTGTCGCTGCCGACAAAAGCGTTTGTGCGATTCCTCGTCCACGGTATGACGGGCTGACGAACACGCCCCAAATCGTAGCCTTGTGGTTCACCTGACACAGCGGTTCTCGACGGACACCCGTGATGCCGACCAGCGCCCCGCCGTCAAATGCACCGAAGACAGCCTGTGTTGTCGTTGGACGAATGCGGGCCGCGATCTCCTCTATCGAGCGCGCCATTTCCTCCTGCCGGGTGGGCCATATGGATGTGGGGGAGTTGTCGACGGCGAGAAGACGCAGTGCTTTGAATCGCTCGGCGTCGTGGGGATCCAGGAGGCGGACAGTGACCATGCGAACTAAGGGGATGACCAAAGAATGCTTACCGTAATCGAAATCAACAACGCCGCGCAAGTTTTGACTCTCGGGTGCCTTTAGCTCACCCCCGTTATTTAAGTGGTCGACAATCTGGACGCGCATGACGGAGGTCCGCTTTTGGCCGAACACGCTCCGAACCGGAACCAAAAAAACCGGGGTCGCAGCAGCAAACCGCATTCGGCATGTCTACACCGTACAGACTCTCATTGCCACCAGGTTCGGCCGCTCAACACCACCTCAAATTAATCTCAACCGGATAGACTCTCGTAGTGCCTTTGCCGCCGTAAGTCCTTTTTAGGAGTGCATGCATGGTTACCAGCGAAATCCAGTCGGTCATCCAGCGGACCGAGGAGTACGTGGCACTGTGGAAGCACCTCGCAGAGCTGGCCAGATTGCAGCAAAAGGCGGTTGGACACTGGCAGGCCGTGCTTGGTTGGCCGGGCTTCTTTCCCTTTCATTCCCAGTTCGCACCGGCAAGTTTGAGCCAGAACATCAACCCATGGAATATTTCGCTTTTTCAGGTAATCAGCGGGACGCGGGGCAACCCGCAAACCGAGGTTGAAATCCTGACCAAGGTTGCAAGCTACGGCAGCCAGTTGGGAACGGTGATCGATGCCTTGATGGTTGTCATGCCTGACCAGGAAAAGCGCAAGGCGCTCAACGATGAAGATCGCGACGCGGTACTGAAGCTGGTGCATCTGGCCAGCGAGATCAAGCGTATCAAAGAGGGTTGAGGCCTGGCGGGAGCATGGAACTATCTCAGCTCATCAGCCAGTTACCTGGAATACTGCGGGCACGCCCCGGGTGTTATTTGAATCTGAAGGGTTGCTCTTGAAGCAGGTAATCGGCGCTAGTCGACCCTGAGCCGTCACCGGCATGGCAGTGCGACAACCGCTCTAACTCGCGCATCCTAACGTGAGTCATTTCCCAGGAACAATCTACGGAGATTCGCGGAGATGCGTGCCTGTCACGGGTGATAGACTCGGTTGCGCACCTCGGTGCGTTGCTAACCGAACAACAACGTCGCTATCTATCCGGAGCCATCGCATGATCAATGAACGACATACGGTCACCCGCGCCAACCCCTTGTCCGCAGACGGGCTGTGGATTCCAGAGGGGCCGGGTAAGTGGTCGCGGCCGCTGCGTTTCCTGAAAGATGATCGCGGCTGGGTGGAACTGATGCGTCTGGCGCCAGGTATCAAGCTTGGCCTGCACCGTCATACCGGCGAAGTGCACGCCTTCAACCTTGAAGGGCAGCGCCGCCTCTGTACTGGCGAAACGGTCGAACCCGGTGACTACGTGCACGAGTCTACCGGCAACGTCGACTGGTGGGAGGCGGTCGGTGACGAACCGCTGGTCGTGATGGTGGTGGTGATGGGCACGGTCGAGTATCTTGGTCACGATGGTGAGGTCAAACGCCGCATCACCACCGCCGATCGCCTTGCCGACTATCAGCGCTATTGCAGCGAGGCGGGCATCGAGCCGCAGGATCTGCTCGAGCGCTGAGCGCGGCGCCCCAGCCTGCAGATGCAGGCGCTCATGGCCTCCCTGGATGAGATGGCGCTGAGCGTTGACTCGGACACCGCTTCATTATCAAGGGGTTCAAAAGGTGACGGAGTGCATCGCGGTCAATCTGCAAACAGTCCCGATCAACCCCTAATGTTCCCGCTGTGACTCGACGAACAATCAACGTACCGGCTTCACACTTTTCGGAGGGTTGCCGGTGCGTCTGGTGCGCCGGACTCGGGGCGGCATGTTGCTCTGGCAGTGGCGCGTTGAACCGCAGGCTTCGTGGTTAGTTCACATATTGCAATGAAGAACTCGAAGCCTTTGTCGTTCTCACGCGTTACTTGGAATCCAAGCTTGCGATGGAAAGCGATAGACAATCGGTTGGTCTTGTAGACATGACTTCTTAGCTCGCCGATCCCTTGTTCGCTCGCCAGCGTCGCCATCTTTGCGAGCAGCTCAGTTATAACGGCATACGTTCGATACAAAGGATGCGTACCAAATGCGCCAACGAACCAGCAAGCTCCTGAATGCGGTCGAAGCATTGCATACGCAACGAGTTTGCCTTCCCGTCGCACTGAGCACACCTCGCTGACCTCCAGGGACTGTCGCAACTGTACTCGGTGCTCGTCAACATCGAAGGCATCACCAGCCTGCTCTGTGTGTTCGCGTAAGGTCAACGCGTCAAGCGCGAGGAGTTCGTCGATGGACGGCAACATAACAGGGATCAGGGCGATATAGAGACAATCCGCAAGAGTACTTCGAATCAAAATTGTCGCCAATTCGCTTCGCCTTTCTGGTTGACCGTTCTAGGCCGAACACTGACAGGCTCAGTTCGGCCGGGAAGGAACCTTTGCGCACTTTGGCAGCGGAAATTCGCTGGACGCTTTCATGACCTCGATCGCAGTTTTATTCGAATCGTGGCGACTGACGTTCGTCCCGCCTCAGGGCAACTACGCCCGCATGTTTCACGTCTTGCGCAGTGCCTTACGCGCCATCCACAGGTTACCCAGCGCGAACCGCGTCGTGATCTGCACAGTATTCTTCATCAATCCCCGGTATCGTGTCTTCGTATAGCCGCACTGACACATTCTCCGATCCGCGTTGCCGGCCCCAGACAAGATCGTCAGAAGCCGCTCCCGGTCACACCGCAGCAAGTCGCTGTCAGACTAGCGATAGTTAATAAAGTTGATGATGTCATTGAGGAACCAAGGCAGAATCAATTGCGTATCGGGATAGCTGACACCGACGCTGAGCCTCGGTGGCTTTGACGTGGAGTCACCAGGCGTCGCACCGTCGGTAGTATGCAGAATGTAGGTATCCGTGTCGGCCGGACTTGACCGGGCGGTCTGACTATTCGCGTGCGGCCATGTCGAGGCGCAGCCGGCGGTCAGCACGACGAGGGCCGCTGCAAAGCAAAAGGGTCTCATGACGGCGTGAACTCCAGCAACGTGGCTTTGACAATATGGCCGATGACGATTTGGGATGCGATGTCGAACGACCGAAACTGGTCGGACAGGGGCCGACGCGCTCCTCAGCCTTCCAGCTCAATACGATATCGCAGGGTCTCAGCGGATCCATACGCCGCCGCCTTTCTGAAACGTTCGACCAGGACACCGTCGCAAGCTGCGACGACCTTCTGCGAGGCTATGTTGTCAGGATCAACGGTTAGCTCGACGTAGGCCAAGCCTTGTCGTCTCGCTTCGCCCAGCATTATATCGAGCGCCTGTCTGGCGTAGCCGTTGCCTCTCTTCCAGGGCACGATTGAGAAACCGATATGGCCGAGCACATATGGCGGCAATTCGGCAGTTCCAGCTTGCCAACGAAATCCGATCGCGCCACTAATGTCGCCGTCCCAAATCCATCGAACGATGCCAGGTAGGCGGGCGACGGTCGAGCCATCGGGTAAAGGAATCGGTTCACCCGACGCGGTCGGATCATCCAGGCCGTCGACAAACGCATCCGCGTTCATTTCGATAGCGTGTAATTGTTCGCGCGCAGCTACCTCCTTGCGAACGTTGTCAGGCGACCATCCGGCCTTCAGGGCCGCAACGTAGCTCGGCAGCAATGCGGTCGTTGGCTTCAGCAGTTCAATTTTGCTCATTTGAATCGATACCTGTCAGAGAGCAATGATTGTCAAAGGTTTAAACGATGCCGTCGAATGTTTCAAAATGGCCGCGCGCCGTCCCACACAAACGGCATGCGCAATCTGAACTTCGTAAATTGCATCGGCAGCATGTGGCCCACTGCGAACAGTTGAGATCGCCGGAAGCCGACATTCGTCCGGCGCGAAGCCGGCAAGCCACGCTTCAGCCAATAAGATCGGCACCGGTCGTAAGGACGATCTTTCCAAAGTGTGTGCCGGAATCGATCAGCTCGTGAGCGCCGCGAGCGTCGGCAAGCGCAAAGGTCTTGTAGACAACCGGTTTGATCTTGCCGCTCTCGATGTGCGGCCAGACATGCTGCTCGAGTTCATTGACGATGGCCGTCTTGTCCGCAGATGTGCGCGATCGCAATGTTGAACCCATATGCGTCAGACGTTTCGTCAGCATCGGCACGAGGTTAAGATCCTTCGCCGGCCCCTTGATCACGCCCACCTGGAGGATCCGTCCGTCCATGGCTGCGGCCTCATAGTTTCTAGCCACGTAGTCACCGGCAATGATGTCGAGGATCACGTCGACGCCTCTTTCCTCAGTAAACCGCTTCGTTTCGGCTACGAAATCTTCCTCGCGGTAATCGATCGCGAGGTCTGCGCCTAGCGCCAGGCTGGCCTCCCGATGCGCCTGCGAGCCCACTGTCGTGATGATTTTCGCAGCGCCGAATGCCTTCGCCAGCATGGTCGCCGTGGTACCGATACCTGACGCGCCGCCGTGGATCAACACCGATTCGCCGGCAACCAGCTTGCCGCGCTGAAACAGGTTCAGCCATACCGTCATAAACGTTTCGGGCATAGCCCCAGCTTCGACCAACGTCAGGCCTTTGGGGATATGCATCGTGTTGCAGGCGTGCGCGACGGCATATTCCGCGTAGCCACCGCCGGGAATCAATGCGCACACCAGTTCGCCGATCCGGAATTGGGACACGTCGGCACCGACGGCAACCACTTGACCTGCCACTTCCAGCCCAGGAATGTCCGAAGCGCCGGGGGGCGGATCATACAGTCCTTTGCGCTGGAAAACGTCTGGGCCGTTCACCGCAGCCGCGTGGACGCGGATCAGAACCTGATCGGCGGCCGGCGTCGGTACAGGGCGCGTAGTCGGCACCAGAACCTCAGGACCGCCGGGCTGTTTGATCTCAATGGCCGTCATGGACGACGGCACGCGATAAGTTGAAGCAGACATGGATACCACTCCTTCGATTGATGAGGCTCGATTGATCCGGTCGGATCACTTGGCGAGGAACTCTTGCGTTCAGTATAGGCATCGACGTTGATGAATAAACGCAGCATTATTCATGCGCTAAGATGCAAATTTGCATCAGGAGGGTGGCACGATGAACTGGGACGACGCGCGTGTGTTTCTCGCGGTGGAGCGCGAAAAAACGCTCCGTGGGGCGGCGAGGACGCTCAATCTCGATCAGGCGACGGTCGGCAGGCGGATTGCGGCGCTGGAGCACGCCCTGCGGGCAACGCTCTTCCTGCGCACCTCGGAGGGTTACGCGTTGACGGCGGCAGGGGAGGCCGCGCTGAGATCGGCGGAGAAAATGGAACACTCCGCGCACGAACTCGTCAGACGAACTCAAGGCACGGATACACGGCTTGCGGGGGACGTAAGAGTCACCAGCACCGACTCGATCGCGCTCGACTTCCTGCTTCCCGCCATCGAACGCCTGCATGCTGCGCATCCCGAAGTGCGCGTCCTGCTGGACACGTCGACGCGCATGCTGAATCTGGCAAAGCGTGAAGCGGATATCGCGGTCCGGTCAGTCAGGCCGGATAATCCCGATCTTGTCGCGCGGCGCCTGGCTCGCTGGCCCATGGCGCTCTTTGCATCGAATGCTTATCTCGAGCAGCACGGCAAGCCCGCCGCTGGCTCCGCGTTCGCGGGCCACGATCTAGTCGTCTATCAGGGAAGCTGGACCGGTAGTCGATCACTCACTCTCTCTGGCGAACCGGTACACGCGGGGCGCATCGTATCGACCTTCAATTCCAGCCTCATGCTGCGTACCGCAGTAAAGGCCGGCATCGGCATCGGTGAGCTTCCGATACATCTGGCTGAACGCGACGGTCTCGTGCAGATATGGCCGGAACCCGCACGTGGGGCGGTCTACGAAATCTGGCTCGTCACGCATCAAGACCTTCGGCATACCGCGCGCATCGCAGCCATGATTGACGGCATCGTCTCCGCGTTCGAAGATCACGCAGCCCCCACAAAATAATCACGCACGACTTGGTTGTTGCCCCTATGGTTTCCGCGACATCTGGGCTTCAACGGCCGCTTCGAAGGTACAACGGTCGCACCTACGCTTCCGGGATTTCGATTGTCCCTTCAAGATATTGAACAGCCTGACCAGAGATATACACCCTGTCGTCTTGTACGCGACAATGAAGTAGGCCGCTCCGGCGTGACACCTGCATGGCCACGAGTTCTGCCTTGCCCAAACGGTCAGACCATAATGGCGCAAGCGCCGCGTGAATAGACCCGGTCACCGGATCTTCATCTCCGCCATTGGCAGGCCAAAAGTAGCGGGACACAAAATCATGCTCATCTCCGCGCGCTGTCACGACGACATCGAGCGGACCAAGTGCCGACAGCAGATCGAGTTTGGGTACGACGGATCGTACCTCGTGTTCTGTTCCGTAGATGGCAACATAGGCTTGCTGGTTTATCAGCACTTCTTGAGGCCGTATCGAAAGCCCCTGGATCAGGTTTGCGGGTATTTCGTTCAGTTTCTCAGGCCGGCGCTGCGGGAAGCTCATTTCGATCAGACCGTCATGCGTATGGCAAACGGTAAGCCGACCGACGGCTTTCGCAACAAATTCGATGACTTCCAAATCATCACATCGCTTGAAGATCACAAATGCGCTTGCCAGCGTGGCATGCCCACAAAAAGCGATTTCTGTAAGTGGAGAGAACCAGCGGATGTCGAACGCGCCGTGGGCATTTTTCACGAAGAATGCTGTTTCGGACAGGTTGTTCTCAGCGGCGATTGCCTGCATCAAACTATCGGGTAACCAGCGTTCGAGTGGCACTACCGCAGCGTAGTTGCCCTTAAATACCTTATCCGTAAATGCGTCAATCTGATAGATCGGCAGTTTCATGAGATGTGCCTGTTCAAAGCGGGAAGTTAGTCAGCGATTTGCAGTGTTATTCGCAGACAACGATATCAGCCCGCTAAGCTGGCGAACATGTACAGATTGCGATGCTCAGTACAAAAAGCGACTGTTCACCTCAAAAAGGAGGACCGTGTCTCGGGTTCACTCGCCGTGAAGGCGACATGATCCTCCTGGATGTCACGTACTTTTCAGTCCGTCTCGCCAGGCGATCGCTTCGAGTTCGACCCGGACCGCGTCCTCGACGGCAACTACCGGGTGCGCCCGAAATTCAAATGCAGGGAATGTCGAGCAGACTTTGTGAACCGCCAACGGATCATCGCAGTCAACCAACATGTGCCCACCCCAATCTCCCACACGCACCACGAAAAACTCGATCTTGAAGTTGTCTGGCGCCTTCCACTGACTAAACACTTCAAGGATTCGCTTCTGGGCATTCTCGTACTCTACAGGCGAACCTTGTGTGCGTTCGAACCAGCTAATCATGTACTTCATCGCCGTCCTCCTTTTAAACATTGATGTCGCCAGAACGCTTGCCGTTTGGACGGGCTAGCGAATCAGCAAGCTACAACTGGAGCAGCGGCGACGAATGCCCATTGCTTTTGGCCCTTCTTATGCACCGCTTCAAAGCGGCCAATGAGGGTCGTTTTACGTGTTCAGAACCGGACGCCAACGCACGACGATGACCAGCGACGGCGGCCCCGAAACCGTGCTTAAAACAACGACGGCGGTGGTCCGGTCGCCATCAACTCAACTATATTAAAACGATAGTGGAGGCCCATGTGACAGTATCTCGCCTAAGAAATATTCCTGGCATTGGAGTCGACCGAATCGGCGACGCCGCGGATTCTCTGCGCGACGCGGACATTCTAAGGCTTGAAAATCTCGATACTGACCTGCGACCGCCGGCGCAGGCGCTGGCTCGCACGCACGAGGCCATCGACGACGACGCGGCAAATAGCTACCTGCCTTTTACCGGCCAGCGTGCGTTGCGCGAGGCGGCTGCCGAGCGGGTCGGCCGCGCCGCGGGCGTCGCTTACGACGCCGCGAGCGAATGCATCGTGTCGGCCGGCGGTCTTGCGGGGATTCTCAACGTGCTGTTGTCGATCCTTGAGCCGGGCGACGAAGTCGTGCTGACGGATCCCACCTACGCTGGGCTGATCAACCGCGTGCATCTGGCCGCAGGCGTGCCGAGGTTCGCGCGGCTGCAGCCGGGTGCCGACGGCTGGCGGCTCGATCTCGACAGTCTTGCCGCGGCGATCGGGCCGCGAACGAAAGCGCTGCTGATCATGTCGCCTTCGATGCCAAGCGGCTACGTCGCATCGCGGGACGAATGGCTTGCGATTGCGGGACATTGCACGCGCCATGGCATCTGGCTGGTCTATGACGCGGCGATGGAGCGCATCCTGTTCGACGGGCGCGACGTCATTCATCCCGCCGGTTTGCCGGACATGCGCGAACGCACCATCACCATCGGCGCGGTTTCGAAGGAGTATCGGATGATCGGATGGCGCGTCGGCTGGATCGTCGGGCCCGCATCGATCATGAACGACGTACGTCTCGTGAGCCTGTCGAACGTGGTGTGTCAGGTTGGAATCGCGATGCCCGGCGCCACTGCCGCGCTGACGGCAACCGACGACGGAGTGGCTGCTGCGGTCGCCGAATGGGAGCGCCGTCGCGACTTCCTGATAAGCGCGCTTGCTGACCTGCCGGTGATCCGTCCGCATGGCGGCTGGTCGATGCTCATCGATACCCGTGAGCTGGGTCTGGAGCCACCCGAGGCGTCGAAGCTGCTGCTGGAACGCGGCAAGGTCGCGGCTACGCCGATGACGAACTGGGGACCCGGCGCGGACCGCTATCTGCGTTTCGTTTTCTCCAACGAATCCGTTTCGCGTCTGCATGACATTCGCGAGCGCATACGCCGGTCATGGCAGATATGACGCAACGAAAAATTCGATGTCAGTCGACCGTCCCGCTTCGAAGCGTCTGTTCCGACTCCTGGCGGGCGCTCGACACGCCCAGCAGACCGCCGAATAGGGGACGCTCAACGTTTGACATGAGAGGCGGCCTGGCCTCGCGAGTCCGCTCGATGGAAGGGTTAGGCCTCGGGTTGGTGGCAAACCACTTCGATGTTGTGCCCGTCCGGACCAATGACAAAAGCTGCATAGTAGTTCGCGTGGTAGTGCGGGCGCAGACCAGGCGCACCATTGTCTTTGCCACCCGCCTCCAGCGCGGCGCGATAGAAAGCTTCGACTTGCTGGCGATTCTCGGCCGTGAACGCCAGGTGAAGATGCGCCGGCTTCTCCTCGGTTTGGTACAGGCACAATGAAGTCTTACCCTGTGGGCTAAGCTCGACACCGTACGCCGGCGGCCCCTCCGAGACAACAGCTACGCCGAGCGGTGCGAGTGCCTTGAGGAAGAACGCTTTGCTCGCTGCATAGTTGCTGACTCCGAATTTGACGTGGTCGAACATGAACTCTCCTGAAGTGTGTGGGCCTGCGCGAGGCTTAACGTGAATTAGAGATCACCGCGATGATGTCACACGGAGCCACCGGTAGCCACCGGTGGCAGTCTGAACATTTTTTAGCACCGGAATCATCCTTGCGGACGTTCTCTTAGTCAGCAATCGAACGAATGATCCTCGCCGGATTTCCACCGACAAGCGTATTCGGGGGAACGTCCCTGGTGACGACCGACCCTGCCGCGACAACCGAGTTCTCGCCTACTGTGACGCCACCGATGATGGTCGCACCAGCCGCAATCCAGACGTTTCTCTTAATCACGATGGGCTTTGCGATTACGAAGGCGCGCCGCTGAGAAGGTTCAATGGGATGGCCAGACGTGATGATGCTGACGTTCGGGCCGATCATCACATCGTCGGCAATGTCGAGTCCGCCAAGGTCGTAGAAAGTGCAATTCTGATTGATGAAGACATTGCGCCCGACACTGATATCGACCCCGCCGGTTGTGTAGAACGGTGGTATCAATAGAAAGCTGTCGTCCACCTTCTTGCCGATAAGATCGCTGAACAAGGCCCGGACTTCGTCCGCATCGTTGAACGTCAACCGGTTGAGAGTAGCTGTGATCGCCATCGCGCGTTTGATGTTCTCTGACATGGCCGCTGATTCCGGCGTTCTCCTGGGAATTATCTTGGTGCGATCGTCATTCGCCATTCGTCGTTTTCCTCCGGTTGCGATCGAGCGAGCGCTCGGCGCATGAGCCGGAGTGCGCGGGCGGTGAAGAAAGGGGGGAGGGTGCCGGGGCAATGACCCGGCGCCCGTCCGTCTTTACAGGTAGCTGCAGATGTAGTCGAGCGTTTCGATCACGTCGATATCGAAGCGACTCTTGCCAGGCACCGAGAACGACTCACCCGCGCCATACGTCTTCCACTCCGCGCTGCCTTCGAGGCGGATGCGGCATTGGCCGGCTTGCACTTCCATGAGTTCCGGCGCGTCGGTGCCGAAGTTGAGCGCGCCGGGCAGGATCACGCCGAGCGTCTTGCGCGTGCCGTCGGCGAAGAGAACGGTGTGCGAGACACACTTGCCGTCGAAGTAGACGTTGGCGCGTTTGATAACGGAAACCTGATCGAATTGCGTTGTGGCCGTCATGGCGGTCTTCCTTTGGGTCATCGTGAATGAATGCTTTCGCGCCGCGTAGCGGCAGCGGGCGGTGCGCGATCTGCGCGGACCGCTGGCGCGTGTTTTCGTCGGACGCAAGCCCGCCATCATACAGGCGGCCGGCGGCGCCAGCCGGTAACCCTCGCGCTTGTCAGGGCAACACCGCAGTGTGATCCTGACGACTAGTACAACATCCCGCAAATAGGGTTAATAATTGTCGGGCTGCAAATAAGGCTG